>JBEBXX010000114.1:0-6829 GCA_040391435.1 Aureliella helgolandensis
GTGCGCAGCACATGCGCAGCCAAGTGGCTCTGCCACCGCAGTTTCAACTCTACCCGCAGCTCTTCCGCCAGTTGGGTTACTACTGCACCAATAATTCCAAGCAGGACTACAACTTGGACAAGGGCGAGGATGTATGGGACGAATCGAGCAACAAAGCTCACTGGCGCAAGCGTCGACCAGGGCAGCCGTTTTTTGCGGTGTTCAATTCGACCATCAGCCACGAGAGCAAACTCCGCACCCGCCCGCACCAAGCCATCCACGATCCGGCCAAAGTGAGCGTTCCGCCCTACCATCCAGATACACCTGAGGTTCGCCAGGATTGGGCCCAGTACTACGATCGCATCACCGAAATGGACCGCGAGGTAGGCCGCGTTCTGCAACAGCTTAAGGAGGATGGATTATCCGAGAGCACGATCGTGTTCTACTACGGAGACCATGGTAGCGGCATGCCGCGCAGCAAGCGTTGGCTATACCAGAGCGGATTGCACGTGCCGCTCATCGTGCACATTCCCGAGCGGTTCCAGTCGCTGCTCAAACAGCCGGTAGCTGCGGGCAGTACCAGCGATCGACTCGTCAGCTTTGTCGACTTCATGCCTACCGTCTTAAGTTTGGCTGGCCAACGCCCGGCGGCCGGACTGCAAGGCCACGCGTTTTTGGGCAGGTATGCTACCGAGGCTCCGCAGTACCTATTTGGTTTCCGCGACCGCATGGATGAACGCTACGACATGTCGCGCGCCGTGCGCGATGACCAGTTCCTGTACATCCGCAACTTCTACCCACAGCGTCCCCAGGGAGCCTACCTGGCTTACATGTTCGAAACGCCGACTACGCGCGTTTGGAAGGAGCTCTTCGATGCTGGCCGTCTGGATGCAGCTCAGAGCGTGTTCTGGCAGCCCAAGCCGTCCGAGGAGCTATACGACATTGCGGCCGACCCTTATCAGATTCACAACTTGGCGGCGGAAGCCGCGCACCAACCGACTCTCGAGCGTCTGCGCAAAGCCAACCAAGAATGGATGTTGAGCATCGCTGATTTGGGACTGCTGCCCGAAGGCCAAATGCTGGAGCTGGCTGGCAGCGACGCGCCTTACGCGCTAGGACAGGACCGCGAGCGCTATCCCATCGACGAAATCTACGCTGCGGCGGATCTGGCCACGCGTCCCACGGCTGACGATTTGCCGCAGTTGCTGAAGCACTTGGTTGCGCGTCATGCTACGGTGCGATACTGGGTTGCCGTTGGGCTGCAACTGCGTGCGCAGCGAGACGAGCAGCGCGTGGCTGCGGTGGGAGCTACGCGTGGGATGACAACCGATCCGTCGCCCTACGTCCGCTGCGTAGCCAGCGAGACCATGGCTCGCTATGGTAATCCACTGGATCGCGAGCTAGCCTTGGCCAGCTTGTTGGACATGTCCGACCCGCGCAAGACCAATACGTTTGTCGCCATGCTAGCGCTCAACTGCTTGGAATGGTGCCGTCCCAGCCGGACTGAACTTGGTCAGCGTCTTGAGGGTCTACCGCAGCGCGATCCAGCGCTTGCCAAACGCTACGACAGCTACATTCCCCGTTTAGCCAAGCGCGTTGAATCTGTGGCCAACTAGTGTGGCCCGACGCTCCGCGTCGGCCCCTCCCTCCCATCTCCCTCCCCTCCCCTCTTCTTCCCACTTCTTCCATCAACTTCCCTCTACTCCCTTCCATCTCCAGTCTGCTTGCAGTGTGGCCCGACGCTCCGCGTCGGCCCCTCCCTCCCCTCTCCCTATCTGCATTCTCAACGAAACACCACAATCAAATCAGCAGGAATGCTGGCCGCTGTGTTGAGTGCCGGGAGGCTTTAAAACGTTGCAGTTCAAATGGGGATGCAATATCGACGCGGAGCATCGAGCCACATTGAGGACGACGCGGAGCGTCGAGCCACACTGAAGATGAATCTGAGCGTCGAGCCACATTCTGTGGTAGGCTATATGGCAGTTGGCCTGCCGCCTAGCGCGCGTTGCTCGACGGGGCTTACTGCTTTCCCCCACTGCCCACCGAGGAGAACTTGCAATGCATGCTACCCATTCCACCACTCGCCGTACCTTCCTGCAGCAATCTGCTGCGATTGCAGCGGCCGCTACCGCCCTACCCCACTTAGCGCGAGGTGCCGGCGCATCACCCGCCTCGGCCGAATCGCTGGTCAAAGTGCTGTACGAATCGCTCAAGCCGGAGCAGCGCGCGCAAGTCTGCTACGACTGGAATTTCGTCGACGCCAAACGCGGTTTATTGCGCACGCGCGTCGCCAACAATTGGATGATCAATGCTCAAGAGGTCAACAGCGCTTTCTACAGCGGCGAGCAGAAGGAGATTATCCGCAATATCTTCGAGGGCATCATCAATCCTGAATGGCATGCCGGTTTCGATCGGCAGATGGAGGACGACTGCGGTGGATTCGGTGAAGAGCAAAGCATCGCAATTTTTGGACAACCCGATCAAGAGCAATTCGAGTTCGTCTTGACGGGGCGTCACATGACGTTGCGTTGCGACGGAGACTCTGCCGAGCATGTCGCCTTTGGCGGTCCCATCTTCTACGGCCACGCCCCGAGCGACGAAGAGGAATCCGATCATCAAGGCAATGTTTTTTGGCCACAAGCTGTGGAGGCCAACAAGGTCTATGCCATGCTCGACGGCAAGCAGCGGAAATTGGCTGAAGTCGCCGCTACTCCGGCCGAACACAAAGTCGCATTTCAAGGTGGCAAGGGACAGTTCGCGGGTATCCCCATCACCGAGCTCTCGGCCGACCAACGCACTCAAATGCAAGTCACGCTGAAGAAGCTCATCGAGCCCTTCCGTCAATCCGATCAAAATGAAGCGCTCGCCTGTCTACAACAGCAGGGCGGACTGGACGCCTGTCACCTCGCATTCTTCACCGACCACGACATCGGCAAGGACCAGGTTTGGGACAACTGGCGTTTGGAAGGTCCGTCCTTTGTCTGGCACTTCCGCGGCGCGCCGCACGTACATGTGTGGGTCAATATCGCCGAGCAACCCAGCGTCGAGCTCAACGCGTAACGCGGTTACTCTACGAGTTTACCGTCGGCAATTTGCCAGGTCCAAATCTTACCAATTTGTCCACCGGCGGACACGCGCAGGTTGTCCGCCGAGACCGACAGCGCATACAGCGCGTTTTCGGCCCCAGCCAAACCCCGCAGAGTTGCGCCATCGTCGGTGTTCAGCACTCGCGCGGAGCCGTCAGCAGCCACAGCGATCAACTGGGCTGTGTTGCCGACAAAAGCGATAGCAGTAACCTCGTGACTAAAGCCCGCGATGGTGCGTAGTTGTTCGCCACTTTCTACCTTCCAAACTTTGATCGTCTGATCCGCACTGGCGGTTGCCAATCGCTGACCACTGTCTTGCCAAGCGATGGACATAACATGATGCGTGTGCCCTTCGAAGCTGCGGATCGCTCCTCCGGACTCGACATCCCACAAGCGACAAAGCTTGTCCGCTCCGCCGCTGGCTAGACTACGACCGTCGGGTGAAAAACGCACGCTCAGCACGGTATCGCTGTGCACTTCACCCCAGTCTCGCGTAATCTGACCGCTGGCTACATCGACGAGCTTGATATCTCCAAAGCGGCTGGGTGGTCCACTGCCGACGGCTAGCGAGAGGCCGTCGGGACTGAAGTCGAGCGCGCAAATTCGATCGCTGAACAGCGACTCGCTGGCTGAGCCTAACGTCCGCTCGAGCTGCCATGGCAGGTTCAGGTCCCAGCTCAATACGCTTCCATCAGCCGTCAGCCCAAGCAAGCGCTGAGCTGCCGTCGAGTGCATGGCGACCAGCGGCGAAGCGGGGCCCGTCAAGTTGGCTTGCGGCTGGCCGGTGGCGGCTGAATACAAGCGCAATCCGTGGTCGCTGCCCGCGATAACTACAGCCGATCCATCGTGACTGAATTGTCCGGCGATCGCCGGTGGCGGAGCTACGCTGGCTTGCAACTCTTGCGTGCGCGTCTGCGCAGCGGTCAACAACTCGCGCTCTGCAGCCGTCGTAGTTTCCAGCGAGGTTATCCGCCCGGCAGCGCGCTGCACTCCATCGGCGGCAGTGGCCAGGGCCTGATCGCGTGCGGCCAATTCGGCCGTCGCGGCGGCTTGCTTAGTCTCGGCTTCTGCAATCGCTTTCTGTTTGGCTTCCAGTTCCGCCATCAACTCGGTAACGCGTTGCTGCGCTGCGGCCAACGCCTTCTCTGTTTCGCCGTGTCCGGTGCGAGCCGCTGCCAGTGCGGTGTCCTGAGTCGCCAAGGCTGCGGCCGCTTGCTGCTGTGCTTCCAGCACCTTCTTGTGGGCCTCGACCTCGGCCTCGGACGCCTTCTGCAACTCCGGCAACTGCGCTACCAATTGATCCACGTGCGCTTGCTGTCGCGCCATGTCGCGTTGGCTTGCGTGAAACTTGGCAGCTTGTGTGTAGTCTTGATTGAGGGCGACCAACAATTCGCCCGTGGCCAGTTTTCGCAACTGGGCTTGGCCGTCGCTGGCGATGGTCAAGACTGCCTCCCCAGTGCTGCTGACTTGAAGTTGCTTTACTTCGGCTTCGCTGGGCCACTGCGCGAGCACGGCCCCGTCGTCGATCCCGACACGGGCTAAGACGCGGTCGCTGAGAGCCACTAGCAAACTCGGTTCAGGCACGGCGACGGACGCAAGCAGACTCGCTGGCGCGGAGAGCGGCACCGCGCGGAACTTGACCGAGTTTTCGGCCACGGGAACCGCATCCACCAGCGACTGCTCCGACATCAGCGAGATTTCGAAGAGAGCACCCGCTTCGTCCAGCGCGAAGACCCGCTTGCCGACGCCGACTATGTGCTTCAGAATCGGCGCAGGGGTATCGCTCTTGAGCGGGGCGGTTTGATAGGTGTCGACCTGCGTGATAACCAAGCCGCCCTGAGCGTCGGCGGACAGCAATGTGGTGGGAGAGAGCCAGTACAGTGCGCGGATGGGCTGGGCGTGGGCGCGCAGAAAGCGATGCGATTGCGCATTCGCCAGATCGACCAGCTCGATACCGCTTTCCTGCGAGACGATCGCCAGTCGCTCTTGAGTTGGCGAGATAGCCGCTAGGTTATTGTTGGTCGCTAAGCCATCTAGGATGCGCTGCGCGGCCGTCTGTCGCCGCCAGAGCTTGACAGTCCGGAAACCTCCGGTGGCCAAAAGTTGACTATCGGGACTGAATGCCAATGACTGCACCAAGTCCAAATGCGTGGCACTCAGCGGCGTTCCATCGGCTAGGTGCAGGTTGCCATCGATCAGATCCTGAGCTGCCAGATTCGAAGCGCCGCCCGCCGGGCGAACCAGTTGCACCGTGTTGCCATGTCCGATGGCTAGAGCCTGCCCGTCGCGAGAACTGCTCAAGGCGTAGATAGGAGACAGCGAGGCGGGGATCGCTTGCCAAGCCATATCGGCATTTGACCCAGCGGCCGAATCGAGCGCTCCGCCGACGATCCACGCCGCTAGCAACGCTACTTCATCGGCGGTCAGAGCCTGGGCTCCTACGGTATTATCCGACGGTGGCATCGGATCATCTTCATCGACCACTCGGCTATGCAAATAGCTCTCCTCGATGTCTTGAGGGACGATGGCGGGACCACTGTCGCCCCCCAACATCAAGCTCGCATGCGACTCGAGATTCAAGCCTCCTTCGGCCTTCTTGGCATTGTGACAGGCGACGCAATTGCGGGTCAACACGGGCACAATGTCTCGCGCGAAATCGATCTGCGCATGGCTGGCCTGGGGCGCAGCGGCTTCAGCCTCCTGGGCTTGTGTTCGAGCGGCCGGTAGCAGCGTCGAACCCATCAGCAAAACGCCCAGCGCTAGTACGCGCCGTGACTCTGGCAGCGCGCCCAAGCGGGGTAGATAGTTGAAACTTGGTCGGTTCATATACATCGATAGACTCGCTAACACTTTTTAAAATTGTCTTGTCGCGTTTTATATAAATGCAAAACCGCTCGTTCAGACCGGCCCTGCAGGCGAGCCGATGCCGAGCGCTGCGTCGTGCGTCGTGCGTCGTGCATCGAGGCGGCGGTGCGTCGAGGCGGCGGTGCGTTGAAAGCTTCACGGAGCAATGACGCGAATCCGCTGGGTAGTGCTCGGAAGCCATACCGTGACTTCCTTCTCGGCCGTCGATTGTTTCAGCGCGGCTACTTGAGCCGTCGCCGCCTCCACGGCCGCTTGTAGCTTTTGCTTCTCGGTATCAGCAGTGGAGCTCAATTCGGCAGTCAGGCTTTGCAGTCGCGCTTCGGCGCGCGCGAGCGCCTGTGGATTGTCGCGCCACTTGATTTTAGTCTCGCACTGGAGCCAACACGCAAACTCGCCCAGCGGGGCGTCTGCCGCCACACTCAGTTCGGCCACACCCTGCGATTGGTCTGCCGCGATCGCAACTTCTGCCAGGGTAGTTTTTGCCAGCAAGTTCTGCGGGCGCAGCACGCACGCAGCATCGCCGCCAGCCCGCCGCGTGAGTGCGATTGGGATGGCCAGCTTCTCCCCCTGTTTGACATCGAGCGGCGTCCCCTCTCCTAACTGGATTGCCAGCGGAGCTGTATCATCGATATTCACGCATAGTATCAGTCCATCGCACAGTCGCGACTGCACTGCATTGCGGGTTGCGCTCACGGGCCACATGATCGTGGCAGTTTGAGCATCGACAGCGTCTGCTGCGTCCATGGAAGTTCGGCCCACAATTTTCAATGGGCCAACCCATGCCGCAGCCGATTCGCTGGCATGCACTGTGAGTGTAGCTTCCGTCTGCGTGGGCGCGATCACTACCGGCGCGCACTGTACGCCCTCGGGCAATCCACGGACGGCGATTTCAATCGGCG
>JBEBXX010000115.1:0-6829 GCA_040391435.1 Aureliella helgolandensis
TGTTTCGCCCGGGTGCTACTGCCCCCAATTGGTCGATCATATCCGGCGAACCGATGTTGACCGGGACATCGTGCTTGACAACTAAATCCAGGGCTTGGTGGTCAAATACATCAGCCGTCTAGACAATTTCCGGTGGACGCGAACCCGTGACATAACCGGCGCGAAGGGCGCGTTCAATTTCCCCCGCGCTGACCGCGTCGACGACCCCGCCGCTGCGGCGCATGCGATCGAGAATAGCGATGTTGGACAAGGCCTTTTGCGCGTAGCGGATCGCATCGAAGGCCTGCAGGTCGGCGATGCGCTGCGCGATCGATTCCCAGTCATAAATATAGCACGGCGTACCAAACCGTTGGGCGATTTCAGAGATTGTGAAACCGGCGATCTCATTGCGTATGGTGGAAAAGGGGCGGACGGTGGGCGGCATAGTTTGTCCTGCTGGAGGGGCAGCTTACCCCCTTAGAGCAAAAAATAAAGAATGTGGTGATGGAGCTTAGAGTTGTTTGCGTTTTTCGCGTATTTCGCGACTGTAGCGTTCCAGGAAGCGGCGTTCGCTGGCGGTCAAGCTGTCGGCACCTTCGCGGTGGATCTTCTCCAAGATGCGATCGGATTCCGCTTCATCTTTCGTGGGCGATGGCGCCGCGGCCGAGCTGTGTGGAGCTTCCGGGTCTTGGCGGTGCACTTTCAGGCCGCGTCGATGTTGCTTGACGCGCGTCTGCATACCTGACAACCAGTCGGCTGAGCCCGAGAAGTTCCATTTGCCGAAAAAATAGGCAGTGGCAAAGGCGGCTCCCACCAAGTGGACGTCTGTGGCTACCAATGTGCTGCTAGAGAACACATTGGTGACGATAATAATTACTCCCAGCAGCCAAGCTTTAACCGGGATCGCTCCGTAAAGATACAGCGTGGCCTGAGGGAACGAGTAGACGAACAACATTGCCACCGCGGTGACAGCCCCGGAAGCGCCTAGGACCGCCGCCGGCGCAGCGCCTTGGCCAAGTCGCAGCAGGGCCCACACGAGGCCACAGACTACGATGGTGGCCATGTAGAAGCGAAAGAACTCCCACTTGCCATACTTATCCTCAACGTTCCGCCCCAAGAAATAGAGCGTTAACATGTTGAACAAAATATGGAAGACAGACCGCGGATCGTGAGCAAAACCGTAGCTCACCAGGCGGTACCACTGCAGCGGGTGATAGAGCGAATCGGAATGCAGAGCCAATACATCCATTAGGCCCCAACCGTCCAGAGCACGCCGGAAGAAGAGGAAGTTCGCTAGATATACCCCCGCATTGACGATTATCAGCAGCGTGACCATCGAGCGATTGTCCCAAGGCCGCAGCGGACGCAGTTCGTCCCCTTGGTAATAGTCTCGGTCGTAGATTCCCATCCGTTGTTACCTTGATTCGCCCCGGGCGGAACTGCAAAAAAGTTTTGAAAGCGATGAGCTAGGAGGTAATACGGATAGCGATTTTCATGCCGGAACTTCTCATCAGGGCTATTTACCAGCGCGATTTAACCAACTCTCCAGCGTGCGGCAACGTTGCATGACCGGCGCCTCTAACAGGTTTGATCAATCTAACGTTATAGCATCCTCCGGCGGCGTCGGTGAGGACCGCCGCCGCAGAACTCGGCTACGACTACTGGCCCTGGAAGCCAGGGGGCAGTTGGAAGCCCTCGGGCAGACTCATGCCGCCAGTCTCATCGGCCGGAGCGGCCTCGGGCGTGGCCGGACCAATCAATTCGTCGCGTGAGACCTTGAGCTTCTTGTAGACTTCATCGCTGACGACGTAGTACCAATCGGCGAAGCGGGCGTTGAGCTCTTGCACGCGTTTGCGGGCGGCCTCCATTTTCTCCTTGCGGGCGTCGATTTTGCGTTGGTTCTCTTTGGCGATTTGCTCGCGCACAAACTCCAACTCCTCCTGCAGCTCCTCGTCGCTCTTAGCCGGCTCTTCGGCCTGCGACTCTTGCGCCGCCGCGGCCTCCGCAGTTGCCGCGTCTAAAGTTGTCGCGTCCGTAGGCGCGGCCTCAGCCGGCTGCGCGGACCCGGGCGCTGCCTCAGAGTCTGCCTTGGCCTCTGCGGGCCCTGCAGCCTCGCCCTCTGCGCCTGCTACCTCTGCGTCTGCACCCTCGGCCGGTGGCTCGTCGCTGGCTGCGGCGGCGTCGGTGACGCTGTCGTCGTCGGCGGCGGTGCTTTCGGCGGCGTCGTCTGCGGGGCTGTCTGAGGCAGGCGCGGCTGGGTCAGCTTGGAAGGCGACGGGATGGACTCGCATCCGGCGGAGCGACGCGCCATCTGGCTTGGCTCCTGCAGCGGCGTCCGCTTCTGATGGCTCGGCCGCTGGCGGCTCACTGGCTTCCTGTTCGTTCTGATCTTCAGCCGCAGGCTCGGGCTGCGGCTCTGTGGCTTCGCCCGCCGGCGTGGCTGGCTCGTCGGCCTGGTCGCTCGACGGCGCGGCGTCGGCGTCGGCGTCGGCAGCCTCGACAGCGGCGGCCTCGGCGTCCTCGACATCGGCAGCGGCGTCTGAGGTCGGTTCAGCCGTGGGGGCCGGCGCAGCTTCTGCTGGCGGCGTGGCCGGCGGACTGCTTTCCTGAGCTGGCTCCTGTTTGCGAGCGAGCATGTCGGCTACGGTTTCGGGCAGCGGCTCTAGATCGGGGGGGGGAAACTTGGATTCGTCGAGGACAGCGGAGACGAGTAGATACCGCCGCAGCCCGCTCGATTCCTCTCCATCCTCAGATACCGCACTGCTTAGATTAGCGACCGACTCACCAAACCGCAGCAGGTATTTTACGCCGGCGGCGGTGCCGACAAGCGTTTCGCCGCCGGTGGCAAAGATCTCGGTGCCGTCGGGGCCCTCTTGGGGAATGAACCCCTGAGATACCAAGCTCTGCAACGAGTCCTTATTCGCCATCAACGCCTGATCGGCTTTCAGATCTGCGGCCAGTCCTGTAGGCTTGCGGCGGACGTTGACGATCTGCAAGTCTTGCACGGCATTTCGCAGATCGTTTAGCACTTTGTCCTGTAGCTTTTCATCTTCGCCCAGTTCAACTTCTACTGCCTTGCCTTGCTCGTAACTCATCAAGCGATCCAGCGTCCACGCGTTTTTGGCGGAATCGAACGTCAGGTCGGCGTCAAAATTGCGGCTCATACCATAGCCATTTTGCGTCGGCAGGATGGCGTAATCTCGCAGGTCGATGCTGGCGATATCGAAGCCGCGAACTTCCAAAAGTTGTTGATTGATCCATTTCTGAAAGTCGGTGGTGAACGGAGTGGTATCGAGTTCAACCACGTACGTGGCGTCTTCGGTCGGCACGCGGACGTAGCGTTGCCCCTCGGCTCCCTCGACCTCTTTGCCAATCACCAGCTCAGCTAAAACTGAATTGGAGTCGCTTTTGACGCGGACCAGCATCCCCACGCCCGATTCACCCACACTCATGCTCTCGTCGTCGGGGTTGACCACTCCGTAGAGCGCATGATCGCCGCGGTCCAAACTCACCACGCTGAGGATGGGCATGCTGATCAATGGAGTCGTAGCGTCGCGAACTTGTTCTGCCGCGTCGGCGGGGTAGTCGTCGTAGGACGGCAACTTCCACATGCCGGAGGATTTGTCTTTAGCGACTTCGAAGCGTTCGAGCTGCCCTAGGGCTTCGTCATATTTGACGATTTGGAACGAGGCCGCCTCGGACGGATCTTCGAACTTGGCAAATACAGGCTGCCCGGTCACTTCGTCTTTAAGCTGACTCTCATTGGTGATGGCGTCGGGACGCGACCACCAGGCCAACCCCAAACAAACGACTGCCGCAGCCGCAAATAGGGCGGACGTTTTACCTTCGTTCACAATGGAACTCCTCAAAATCATCGAACAAGTTTGTGTAGTATTTAAGTAGGCTGAACCGAGGGAGCGCTGGTTATTTCAAGCGACTCTTGGAGATGCCTTCGCGTTCGCGAACGCGGCGAGTCACGAACACGGCCGCTCCGACCAACAGAGGTGGGATGGGTGGCAGAAATATAGCCAACATCTTGTAGCGATTCTGCAGTTCGAGAACCTTGGCTTCGGCCGCGCGGCGACTGTCCTGGATTTGGGCGTCGCGCTCGGTTTCCATCTTTTCTCGGCGAATGGCCAGCTTGCGCTCCAGCGCGGCGGTTTGGACCTGTAGCTGCTGCATCAAGCCGATGAGTTCTTGCTGCTTGCCGGCATCTTGGGCACCCTCGCGCTGCATACGCTCGACTTTCTCGCGGAATTTAGCGACGGACTTTTGGTTTTCCTCCTCCGCTTCCTGCAGCGCCATGTTGAAGCTGGTTTGGTAGTCCTTTTGCTTTTGAGACTCCTCCAAGCGATAGACGTCCGCTTGGTCCTCGAACAAGCTCAGCGTAACGTGCTTTGGCTCATGGCTGCGAATTGTGGGATACTTGATCTCCCCGGCCAACACATCGACTACGTTTAACACAAAGGTGATATTCTGCACGCGCAGATCCAGCTCTTCGAACTGCTCTGGCCGTTTGCGGTTCTCGCTAAAAAACGGGTGCATGTAATCCACGTCTGCCACGTACACCGCCTTGATGGGCCGCGTCTGAGGTGCCGCATCCGCATCAGCATCAGCATCCGCATCCGCATCAGCATCAGCATCAGCAGCAGCAGCCTTAGCCTCGGTCGAGCCCGCGGCCCCAGCCGCTGGCGTCTTGGCATCCGCCGCAGCGATGCCTTCGATCAACACCGCGAGGGTCTGCCGGCCGGTGGGTGGCCCCTGCAGGACCTGCAGTTGAGCCGTCGATGGATTGCCGGTACGCATTTGGTTTTGTAATTCAGTAAAGCCAATCCGCCCCGAGTTATCGCGGGTAGTGACCAGCTCGGTAATCGTCAGGTCATCGCGGCTGGGTTCCTTTTCAACCGCACCGGCGTACAAGAACATCAACTCGCGCAAGCCGCTCGTGATGGGACTCTTATCGCTCAAGTAATCCTCACCTTCTTGGGTGCCCGGGAGGATAAATAGCCACTCGTCATTGGCGTTGGTTAGGTACTCAAGTTTCGGGTGGGGATTGTACTGCTGCCACACGATGTCTGGATTGATCCCGCTCATGCTCGACTGCATGGGGATGCTCAAACCGAGCACCTTCCACAGGGCCTGCATATCCCCCTTGGGCTCCGGCGGACCGCCGCCGCCGAGCATCGGATTGTTTTGAGCCTGCTTGGGTTCGCCCGTCGCGGGAATGCCTTGGTAGACTGCTGGCATGGGGTCTTCGAAAATCGCCGTCGGCACGCCTGCCCGCACGACTTCGACCACATTGGTTAATTGCTGCGGGTTGAGCGACGAAGGCTGCACGACAAACAGCACGTCGTACTGCGTGCTGGAAATCGGCGAGCTCGGATCGACGGCTTCCACTTCGTACTGCTTTTCTAGCTCCTCGACGATGGGCTGTTTGGGGATCTGCTGAAAGCCGCCACCGGCCATCGAAAAGCCGCCCATGAAGTTGGCGTCCGTGTTGACAATGCCCAACTTGGCTCGCTTCGGCTGTGCCACGGTATTGATGGAACGCACCAGTTCATATTCAACCGGGATGCCGCTTTCGAAAAATGGAATGACCACTTTGGAAAGTCCGCTGCGGACGGCCGCACCAAGCAATACCTCTTGGTCTTTGAACGCTCCGCGCTCGCGGACTCGGACAACCTGTGGGACGATGCCGTACTGCTTCTTAGCCCGCAGCGCCTCTTCGCCCGAAGGTTCGATATTGTCGTTGATCTGCACCTGCAGCTTGACCCGCTGGCTGGCAGCCATCGCTTCAAACTCTTTGAGCAGCGTAATTAAATCGTAACGCGTCTTGGCATACTGCTCAGGGACGTCCGCCGAGATGTAGGCGTCGATGACGATGGGACGCTCGGGGGCAAGCTGTCGAATGATCCGGGCCGTGGTGGGGCTGAGCGAGCTGACTTGGCCTTCGGTGGCGTCGTACCGCAAGAAGTCGTTATTCTTGAGGAAATAGCTGAGCGAAAACACGATCACTACCAAAGCGATAATGCGCCCCAGGTAATGTAGAAACTTGACGTTCCCATCCTTACCACCGCTCCAGTGCCGACGGCCGATGAGCACCATGCAGAAATACAGTCCTAGGGACAGTACTAGAGTGAAGAAGGCGATCGGCGCAATGCTAATGACGCCCCGTCCGAAATTATCGAACTGATGTTGAATGCTGAAGTTCTCCACCATTCGCGCGTAGCCACGCTGCCGCACGATGACATCCGCCATCGAGGCAAAGACTAGCGGCGCGTTGAAGAGCGCCCCCAAGATAAAGCCGACAGTCAAATTGTGAGTTAAGAATGAGGCGATCATACCGATCGCCAGCATCGCCAGACCGATGAACCAGTAGCCGAAGTAGTTGGCAAAGAACAACCCCGTGTCGACTTGTCCCTTGGAGAGAAACAGCAGCACCAAAAAAGTGGAGATCTGGGAAAACACCAAGGAGACCGTGTAGATCGACGCCGCCGAGAGATACTTGCCGATGACGATATCGAAGTCGTCGGCAGGCAGCGTCAACAGCAACTCGTCGGTTCCCTGCCGCTTTTCGTCCGCCCAAATGCTCATCGTGATGGCGGGAATAAAGAACAACATGATGATCGGGAACCAGAAGTTCAATTGATCTAAGGTGGCCAGGTTCGAGTTGAAGAACTCGTGAGGCCAGAAGGCTGCCATCGAGGTCAGCAACACAAACAGACAGAGGAAGACGTACCCGGTGGGGTTGGCGAAATAGCCCAGAAAGTTCCGTTTGAGCACCGCATACGTTGCCCGTTTGCCTTTGGCTAAGGCGCTGATGAGCAGGAAGGCGATCAGGCCGATGACC
>JBEBXX010000116.1:0-6812 GCA_040391435.1 Aureliella helgolandensis
ACTGTCAAGGCGGTCCATGCAACCGGCTGCATGCTGGCAGCGTGTGCGCCAAAGGCTAATGCCATGATGCCCAAGATGACCAAGTGCCCGGCAACCATGTTGGCCAACAGTCGAATAGCCAAGATTCCGTGCTTGATGAACAGGGATATAAATTCAATGAACCACACCATCGGTACGACGATGATTGCAATGAACATCGGTAGTCCCAATTGAGGACTCAGGTTTTTCAAATAACCTGCTACGCCGAACTTGCGGACTCCCACTCCCGCACCGACCAGCAGCACGACTACGGCCAACACGGCGGTGACCGCTAAGGCGGCCGTCGGCGATCCGGCCCAAGGGACCATGCCAGCCAGATTGCAGCCGAGAATAAACAGAAACAGCGTCCAAAATAGCGGCAGGAAGTTCGTCGAGTACTTAGTCGAGATGCCCTTCTCTACGATTTCCGTCTTGATGAAGGTTAGGAAACCCTCCAGCAAATTCCACAGCTTGCCTCGCGGCGGAGCGCCAGTCTGTACCCGGCGAGCCAACCACGCAAACACCGTCAGGATAATCAAGGCTACGACCACTTCAATGATCATAAACTTTGAAATGGCAAAGCCCGACTGCTTCTCATAAGCGTTGCGCAGCGTGCCGAAGGGCTGAGGGATGAAGACCTTGCCCGACAAGTGGTGATTGTATTCCAACAGCTTGGGCTGAGACCACTCGCCACGCGGGCTGGAGGTGTATTGGTGGAGCACTTCGCGCGTGTCCATCTGCTGCCGCAGTTGTGACCACTGGGCCAACTGCTCAGGCTGGCTGGTCAGTTTGACCATCCAGTCCAGTTGTGGATCTGGGTGCTGCGATAGGTAGGCTTGTGCGGGAACCCGCGGAGCCGGCGAGATATCCTTGGCCCACTGGGCAGCGCGCGCATCGAGCGTCTGCAGCGACTCCTCGACATATTGGTCAAACGGGCGACCGTGGCGGTGAGGATCGGCGTGTTGCCAGGTGAGCCAAGCCTGCTTGGCATGGCCTAGGGCTGGGGCGTCGCCGGTGATCTTCCGCAGTTCGGCGATAAAACGATCCGCTTCCCAGGACTGATAGTCGGCGTCATTGCGGACTACCCACGGGCCTACTTGATCGGCGATCTGCTCAGGCGAATCGTACGTAGCCCGCGCCAGCTTGCGCGGCACATCAAAGTAGTAGCTGTCTTTAATGTGCAGGATAGGATCGGAGGCCATGGAAGTCGCTCTAGGGGCTCTTGCGGAGTCGAGTTGGATGAGTTCAAGATGCTCACGAGTCGAGAGCTTGCGGCTCTGTTTTCTGGTTTCGCCGAACGTCGCGAATTAGAAGCCAAGATTCTAATGGCAGTGCAACGAAATAACAGGCCATTAATGCAATCAAATAGCATTTTCTTTCTTGACCCTCATAGCGCGTAGCAATTGTTAGGGCTGGAAACATCATCCCCATCCGCCAAGCTATGACGGCGAACTGGTTTGTTGCGCCATTGCGTAATAAGCGCGTGAAAAACAGCGGCGGGAGCGTTGCCAAGAGCGTTACCAGCGCAGCCACCTGGGCCGGTTGGGCACTCATGGCGCTGCCGTGGCTAATTGTCGCACGATAGCTAATCCACGCGCTCAGCGAAACGGCCAGCGCAACAAGTAGGGCTTTCGTGAGCGGCAGATTCTTCATTGGGAGATACAATGCAGATGGTCGGGTCGATTTTGGCTGGTCGGGTCGCTTATGGCTGATCGGGTAGCTGATTCATTATTTGTGCCGGGGGCCATCGGTCATGCTGCGTCCGCCGCGCGGGGCTAAGTCGGAGTTGTCGGGACGGTCGCGTTGGCCTTCGGGCGGTTCGCCATCGAGCGGCTCATCGTCAAAGGGGAGCGGCTTGCCGTGGGCTGGCGGGGTTAGGTTCTTAGCGATGACCACCAGCAGCGTAGTGGCCAGCGCCATGCCGATCAAGAAACCAGCCGGCGTACAGAGCGTGCTGCCCCAGCGGTGGTCGAGCCATGCGCCGCCGAGTCCAGGCACGACCATCACGGCCACGATAGCCACCGTGCGAGAGAACCAAGTCAGAAGGTGATCGAAGGTGCTGAGCGGTTTCAGAAGGCTATTCCTGTGCAAGGGGTTCGGTTGGGGGGCAGACACTCGGCGATCGCCGTTCAGCGCGCTAACTGTCTGAAGTGAGTTTATATTGGCACATCTTTTATGGGCGTGCATTGCTTCCGTGCGGCGAATTTAAGAGGTAATTCCGGTCCTAGGGGCTGTTTTGCGCAGTTTTTCGCGTAGTGTACAGATGTTCACAATCTAGAAAATCTAAGCGCGGCTTGCCATACTATTCAAGGTGCCCGACGAGACCGTTGGCGAGGTCCAACGTTGCTGTCTGGCGCAACAAGTGCAAAATCGCGGCGGTTCGGTCCAAGTCGAGCTGGTGCGGCAGCGGTGCCAAGCTAAGCAGTGGTGCGGAGCTAAGCCGCAGCGATACCAAACCATACCGATCTCGACCCTTGCGAACCACAACTGCAGCGCCTCGTAGCACAGTCAACCGTGTTTATTGCGAATACAGCCAACCCTGCTCACCGCGAATACAGCCAACCCTGCTTACAGCGATCAAGTTGCCGATCACCTTTATAACATGCTCGCAGTTGTCGTGTGGATAGGCGGCATGCCTGCTGGATCAGAATATAGCCTTTGGAGTTCCTCATAGTGCTTACCACAGCCGACTTAAAATCACACACCAAAGCGGATTTGACCGAAATGGCCAAGCGATTTGGGCTGCCCGTCAGCGGTTCCATGAGGAAAGACGAACTAGCCGTGGCTGTGGCCAAAGCTAGCAAGGCCAAGAAATCGGCCGGGAAAGGTGCCAAGCCGGAACCCAAGTCCTCTGCTAAATCATCCTCTGCTAAATCCTCAGCCCAGTCGAACCAAAGCCAGTCGAGCAAAGCCAAATTGACAAGCGGCTCTTCTAGGAGCAAAGCGAGCAAGTCCACTGTGAGCAAATCCACTGCGACTAAATCCACTGCGACTAAATCCAGAGCCGGCAGTAAGTCCACGGCCATAGGTGCGGCTAAAGCCCGGTCTTCAAACAACGGCGCTGCAGCTAAACCGGCTGGACGCATCGCCGCTGCTAAAACCAAAACTTCGGTCGGCAGCAAGTCGCGCACCGGCGCGAAAGGGAGCGCCGGGCAGGCTGCAGCCCAGCGGCCAACCTCCAAAGTTACCGCTTCCAAAACCCCAGTTTCCAAAGCTACAGTCTCCAAAGGCAACAAGCTGGCGGCGAATGCCAGAAAGTCGCAGGCCAATCAGGCCGCACGCGGTAGCGCTTCCAAGCTGTCTGCCGCGGCTTCGGCAGCCCAGCCGGCGACCAGCCAACGCGGGTCTAAAAAACAGCCTGTCCCAAAACCGGTGTCCAGGAAACAGACGCGCGCGTTGGCAGGCGTCTCATCTGCGGGTGCCAGTTCGCCTTTGGAGATTAGTGCGTCGGCCAAGACCGTCTCGAGCAAAACCGCCGCCAGAGGCCAGCCCGCCCCGAGCTCTACCGATCCACAAGTGCTCAAGCGTATCCGCGAACTGCAGTTGCAGCGGCAGACGAGCAAAGATTTGACCTCTCGTCCAACCTTGATTCGTCCACCCGGGGCGATCGAACCGATTTTGGACAGCGAACCGCGCAAGGATCGCATCGCATTGTTTGTGCGCGACGCTCACTGGCTGCACGCTACGTGGGATATAACTCGCCATGCTATCGAGCGCGCCAAGGCGGCGATGATGGAGCACTGGCACGGCGCCAAGCCCATTCTGCGGTTGATCCGCATGGACGATACCGGCACGACGAACACCTCGGAAACCACCGAGCGCGATATCGAAATCCATGGTGGCTTGCGGAATTGGTACATTGAGTGGAGTGGCGAAACCGCCAACTTCCGCGTGCTGATTGGCTACCTGTCGACCAGCGGACGCTTTCACGCGATCGCCAAGAGCAATATCGTCAAGACGCCCGGCGCGGGCACGACCGACGCGGTCGACGAGCATTGGTCCGATTTGGGTGCAGAGAGCGAACGCATCTTCGCCGTCAGCGGTGGCTACGATGAAGAGTTGGATTCGGGGGAACTGAAGGAGATGCTAGAGGACCGCTTGCGGCGTTCTCTGGGCGCTCCGCCATTGGCAAAGCTCGGGGCCGGCGCGGACAGTCCGTTCCGTCAGCGCGGTGGCTTTCACTTCGAGATGGAAGTTGAATTGATTGCCTACGGCTCGACAGTCCCCGACGGCTATCTGACGCTCAATGGAGAACCGGTGGCGCTTCGCTCCGATGGTACGTTTGCACTGCGCGTCCCGTTTCCAGACCGGCGTCAAGTTCTACCGGCGGTGGCCTGTTCACGGGATGGCAGCCAACAACGCACGATCGTCGTCGCCGTCGAACGCAATACGAAGATCATGGAACCGCTTGAGTCGGAAGAGGATGTCGGGGAGTGACCATGTCCGAACCCCAGCCATCCGCTGTGGCTCAATTAGCTGAGCAACTAGTGACTTGGTTTGTCGAGCATCGGCAACCGGAAGTTAGCTATGCGGTAGCGTTGAGCGGCGGGGTGGATAGCGCAGTGGTGGCTCAGGCTGCGGCCCTGAGTGGTTGCCCCGCGGTGGCCGTGACCGCCACCAGCCCTAGCGTCTCGGCCTTAGAACGCAGCGATGCCGCTCAGTTAGCTGCCCGCATGCAGCTCCCGCATCAATGGATCGAGCCCAACGAGTTGGACGATCCGGCCTATCAGCAGAATGATCTGCGACGCTGCTATTTCTGCAAATCGCGATTGTATTCCGCGATCGCTCAACGTTTTCCACAGCATCAAATCCTGTCCGGAACCAACCAAGATGACTTGGGCGATTATCGTCCAGGCCTAGAGGCGGCAACCGAAGCTGGCGTGCGCGCCCCGCTTGCAGAACTGAGCATTGGGAAACATCAAGTGCGGCAGCTAGCCCACTACTGGAAGTTGGAAGTCGCGGCTCAACCGGCCAGCCCCTGTTTGGCTTCGCGCATCGCCTATGGTGTGAGCGTCACGACCGAACGACTGCAGCGCATCGAGAAAGCTGAGCAGATCCTGCGCGAACTGGGCTGGGTCGAATTTCGAGTGCGTCTGCATGCCGACGAGGTGGCGCGGCTGGAGGTGCCAGCCCACTCGATTCCGCGGTTAGCCGATGTTGAGGTCCGAGCTCACATCGTTGAACAGTTCAAGCTGCTGGGCTTTCGCTACGTGACGGTAGACTTGGAGGGCTTCCGCAGCGGAAGTCTCAACCCGGTCTTTCAAATTCGCTCCCCTGAGCGGCTGACGAATTAGTTTGTCGCTGATCGCTCCGCGATCAGGACCGCGGAGCGGTCCACACAGTTTGTCGCTGATCGCTCCGCGATCAGGACCGCGGAGCGGTCCACGACACTAGCGGATGATGCCGTTGCCCCCTACGGTTAGACCAGAGCCGATCTGCGCGTAGGGCAAAATGCCGTAGATTCCCTGGGTAAATACCTGCGATACGAAACTGTCAAAGCGCGCAATGGGCGATGGGGGAACGATAATCAGATCGCCATCGCGCAACCAAATCTCGTCCGCCGGCGTGGCAACTTTGCCAAGGTGGGCACCGCGAATGTCCACCCGCGTAGCTAGCAGTCGCCAGTCCTCCGCGCGGCGAAAGATCACAATCTCGCGGGTGTTGGCACCTTGCCGAGCCCCCTGGGCCATGGCCAGCGCCTGGGTAACTGAGGTTGGTCCCAGCAGTTCGAATCTGCCCGGCAAGCCGACATGTCCGTACACAAACACGAAGTGCTGCGCTTCGACGTCTAAGATGGGCTCGACCTCCAGTCCCGCGACCACTTCGCGGTAGCGCAGATTCACTTCGCGCTTGATTTCATCCAGCGTCATGCCCTGCACACAGATGGGCCCCAACTTGGGCAATCGCAGCGTTCCGTCGGGATGGACGCGGTCATCGAAACTCTGTCCTGTGAGTCCAACGCGAGCCACCACCGCCGAACGAATCTCTTCCAGTAGCGAATTGGTTTTGATGGGGATAATGTCGATGGCCGGATTGAGAATCTGGCCTTTATAGGCTTCTTCCAAATTTCGGCGCAGTTGAGGAATGGTCAGGCCTGCAGCGCGTACTGGGCCGATCAGCCGCAGATAGAGCATGCCGTCGGACTGGATCGAGACTCCCCTGCCCTGCGTCACGTCACCCAAGCGGATCGATTCGTCCGTCAGAGAATTGATCTGCAGCTCATCGCCGACTTGGAGCGGAAAGCTGTCGGCCAGAACCTGCCGCGAAAGGATATAGATAAATCGCATTTGATCGCCTACGCGAACGCGATAATCGACGGTCGCGGGTAAGCGGACCGGCCCAACGTATTCGCCGTGGGCCAGGGGTTGGAAGTTGTAGCGATGCAGATCGCTCCAACATTGGCGATGCGCGGCGGTGTTGTCCGCGCAGTCAATGCCTAGCATGCAGGGCTGGCACAAGCCGGGTGTGACTTGAGGCTGCGCGGGCAGATTGCATCCGTTGAGACCGCAGCGATTGATGTAGCCGACTTGCTCTCCGAACTCTGGCGCGGAGCCAAGCGGGGGCGCGTCAAGCACGCCTGTCCCAGCCGATCTGCCCGATCCAGCGGAGCTGTCTAGGCCGGTCGCGGCGGCAGCCGAGCCACCGCTTTGAGCCACGCTGCTCGCACAGGTGGCCCAAGTGACGGCGATGCAGACCGCGCTGCAAACTGCCACAGAGCTGGAGCAGCGGGCGAGGGTCCTCAACAGGATGCAGGGCAGCGTGAGTGTAGGCATAGCTTTAACTTTTCAGGCGAA
>JBEBXX010000117.1:0-6759 GCA_040391435.1 Aureliella helgolandensis
AACTGATTATTTAATCCACGATCATTGCGTTCGAAATAGTTGTTGACAAAAAGATTGGCATCGAAGGCACTCAGCGCTGCCTCCTCACCCAAACGTGGATCGCTGAACACTAGGGCCGGGTCGAGCATGGTTGTCACCGACTGCGGCGAGCGAACCACGGTGCCGCCCAAGTCTCGCATAATCTTCGAATTGGAGAGAGCTAGTTGGATGCACTCCTGCAACGTCATCGGCAACAGGTTGCTGCCGGAAAGGGAGCTTTCATCCAGATCCAACGGCGAAATATACTCGACGTTGCTCGGCCCCACGCAGGGGACGGCACAGACTTCGCTAAACTGCAACTGGGCGGGACCCGCAGTGGGCCGAGTGCCCAACGGCATGCACGAGTCATCTTTGCAAAAGTTGAACCGATTGCTGTTCAGCGCACAGCCACTCGCAAGCAACAACCCGAGCAGCCACAGGTTGCTTGCCGCAGTTCGTGGTCGATGGCGCATGCCTTCCCCTCCCGAAACCCGCCCATGAGCGGACTCCACGTACGACAATTGATAGAATCAGACAATCACCAATTCGGTCGCAACAGCCGTATCAGTTCAGCATATTATGCGGAAGTTATGACTTGTAACGCTTTTTCCGGAAGCAGGTTCGGTTAGGAAAGCCAGGCAGTCTAGTAAGTGGCTGCCACGTCCGGTTTTTTCGGGCTGTGATTACAATTAGATTTAAGTAAATCCATCCCCACATCCATCATGCGTTCACCCCGACTGCGGTGCGCGCAAGTAGCCGCAGGGCGTTAGCCCCGGTTGACCTCACCGCGGCTGCCGCGCGCAATCAGCCGCCGGGCGTTAGCCACGGTTGACCCGAGACTTTCATTCCCATGCAACTCTGTTTCTAAAAATCGCTAAACGGACTTCTACTTTTGATTTTCGCCACCACCGAACAGCTCGATCAATTGCTCGATGAGCTCGAGGAACTGGCGCGCTCGGACGTCGCCAGCAATCAATTCTTGGCAGTGGTGCTTGAGCAACTCAGGGCGGCCGTGTCCGCAGATTTCGCCTGCGTCATGTTGCCCGCCGATGGGCAACAATGGTGGTCACTTGCCAGCAGCGGGCAATCCTCCAGCTCGGCGCAAGTCGAGCGCGCTGTCCAGGACCAACTGGCTCGCAGCGGAGCAGACAAACTCGCGTCGCTCTCCGGCAGTCAAGCTGATGCAGCGTGGCTGGCAGTTCCACTTCGACCTCGTAGTTTCCCCAGGGGCTACCTATTCGTCACCCATACTGTGGCTATCGCTGAAACTGCCGTTGAAGGACTGCTTGCAGTGTTGGCCGCATTTGCGGAGGTGATTCAAATCCGTCAGCAGCAGGAGCTGGAGGGCTTTGTCGACAGAACCTGGGATCAAGTCCAGGGGCTGTGTTTGCAGTTGTCTCACGCGCCCAATTACAACCTTGCCGCTGCGTGGCTGGTGGGTGGCTTAGAACGCAGCTTGGGCGCGGCGCGGGTTAGCCTGCTCAAGAGCTGGCCCCATTCCGCCCCGCGGGTGCAGGCCATTAGCGGCGTTCCCAAGTTTAACGCCACTGCAGACGCCATCGGCGGGCTGCAAGCGATCGCGGCAGAACTGCAGCGCTCAGGTAAGCCGCTGCTGCGGCAATCCGGCCAATCGCCCGCACCAAGCCCAGGCCAGCCCGCGCAAGCGCCCCCGCTCAGCGATGCAGCTCAGCCAGCGAGCGGGCCCGGACCTATCAGTGAATTGCCCTCGGCCATAGCTGATGACGGCTGTTTTGCCAATCTGCTCGGTCTGCGTTTGGCGGCCCATGGCAGCTCTACTGCAACCACTGCAGCGGCCACTTCAAAACGGCACCCTGCCTCAGGCGGACCGGCCAACTGGTTGATAATCGAGTTCCCGACTCAGGCTGAGTTAACCCGCGGCTTGGGACTGCTGCCTCAGGTACTACCTGCGGTGGCCGTTGCTTGGGAACAACAACTGCGCTGGCTGCGCGTGCCTACATTCGTTCGCAAGTTTGCAGGCGGCACGGCACCGGTTCTGCAGTCCACCGTCCGCAGCCTGACTTGGCCACTGCTCCTCGCTGTTGCGTGCCTATTGGTGTGGGCTCTGTGCCTGCCCTATCCACTGATCATTGAAGCTGAAGGTTCCTATGAGCCGGTCGTCTCGCGGGCGATCTACGCAGCCGACGATGGGTTTGTCGACGAGCTATTGGTCGAAGATGGCCGAGTTGTCGCGGAGGGTGAGCCGCTGGTGCAATTGCGCTCGCCGGCTTTGGAGTTGCGTATCGAACAAGTTACTGGAGAGCTGCGCGGCAATGGCCAAGAGACCAGCGGAGTGCGGATCGCGATCAACCAGCTCGATCTCGACTCGGCCGAGGCGCTCAGCAACCAAAGCCGCCTAGCCAGCAGGATCGTTGAATTGGAAACAAAACGCGAGTATCTACAGCGCCAGCTCGAGATGCTGCAGTCCCAGCGCGAGAGGTTGTTGCTGCGCTCGCCGATTTCAGGCACGGTCGTGGCTAAGGACCTGCAACGCCACTTGACCGCCCGCCCAGTGCGCCGCGGAGACGCTCTGTTTTCTGTCGTCGACCTGGCTGGCCCATGGCAGGTGCGAGTGCAAGTTGCCGATCGAGACGCTGATTACCTGCGCGCACATTATGCCTCGTCTCAACCCACGCAGGATCGCCACGTTGAGGCCGATTTAGAGTCACCGGCCAGTTCGGAGGTGAGTTTTATACTGACCAGCAACCCTGCCGAGCGCTGGTTGGCTAAGGTTCGCTATATTGCAGAGCAAGTGGAGAATCGGCATGGACAAGGGTGCACCGTCGAAGTCCGCGCTGAGCTAGACTCCGCTCAACATCCCGCCGCCCACGCTGGAGCCGGCGTCCACGCGTTCTTTGCATGCGGCAAACAATCACTTTGGTTCGTGTGGTCTCGACCGATGGTCGAAGCAGTACAACGCAAGCTCTGGTTTAGGAATCCTTCCCCTGAATAGATTAGCCACTTTCTCCAGTCGCGCCGCGAATTCGGTTTGCTCAGCCCGCTGTCGTCCAGGTGTCCGCGAGTGTGTAGCGTTACAGGTTCTTCTACTGTTGACCAACTGCATCCCCTTGCGCGCGCAGGCCGTTGCTCCGGTTGCTGATGTCAGCATTCACGATGGTCCGGCTGACCCTTCGCCATCCGCCAGATTGCCAGCCGACAAGTTGCCAGCCGCCAGCGAACCGAGCCCTGCTCCAACATTGTCACCCGCAAACTCGATCGAGTTGCAAGGCGCCATCCTAAAGACGATCGACGCCACAACTCTGGCCGCCCAGGTTGCCGGTCCGATTAAAGAATTGCTGGTCAAGGAGGGAGACATCGTCGCCTCCAATCAGGCTCTGGGAAGCATATACGACGAAGCCATGAAGTTAGAGTTGGAACAGCTCAAAACGCAACTCGCCGTGGCTCAGAAGAAGCACAGCAACAATATCAATCAGCGGTTGGCGGAGAAGAGCCTGCAAGTGGCCAGTACGGAATACCAGCGCGCACTGGGAGCCAATGCCCGAGTAGCGGACACTTATCCCATCAATGAAATTGACCGGCTCAAGCTGATTGCAGATCGTGCTCTGCTAGAGGTTGAGCGCGCCGCTTACGAGCAAGAACTGGCAGCGTTCGATGTCACGTTAGCCAAGGGGAGCTACCGTCAAGCTTACGAGCGCTACACGCGTCACCAATTGCTAGCGCCCGCCGCCGGCGTAATAGTCTCTGTCGAAAAGCGCGTTGGTGAGTGGGTCGAGCCAGGTACGGATCTGTTGCGCATCGTACGCATCGACCAACTCCGAGTGGAAGGTTTCATCCCTGCCGATCGAGCCTATCCACTGTTGGTTGGGCAGCCAGCCCGCATTGCGCTAGCGGGCGAGAACCAGGAAGT
Source organism: Aureliella helgolandensis (assembly GCA_040391435.1). Lineage (GTDB taxonomy): Bacteria > Planctomycetota > Planctomycetia > Pirellulales > Pirellulaceae > Aureliella > Aureliella helgolandensis_A. The sequence goes on from JBEBXX010000117.1 coordinate 3,905, forward strand.
CTGGTGGCCAGGTAAAGTAGTTTTTGTCAGCCCCGATGCCAACCCGGTCAACTCGCAAGTGCGCGTGTTTTTAGAACTGGACAATTCAAATGGCGCCCTGCGTCCTGGCTTGCGTGTGAGAGCCACGATTGAGCGCCAAGCAGACGCTGGGCGCCAGCCATAAATTGCCGCGGTCCGCACGACGTCCGGCGCAATCCGAGCGGCGGTATCGGCATCGACAATGCAGAGCTTTATCGTCCTGCCTGCAAGCTTCCCTGATCAACTATTCACGATTCACGCGTTATGCCATCCCATCCCGCATTTGCCACGATTCGCCCGATTGCAGATCCCGGGCAGGTGTTCGCGCCGCTGCGTGCAGATCTTCAGTGGAGCCACCACGCTGACCGGGCGCGCTGGGTTGTTCACGATCCTTTGAACTGTCAATTTTACAGCTTCAATGAATTGGAATGCAGCGCGGTGCGATTGCTGGATGGTCGCCGGACCGCTAACGAAATTGTCGAACATCTCAAACGAGCTTTTCCGGCGCTAGCCATCGACGCGCGTTGGCTGAGCGGGCTGGTGGCGCGTCTGCGAGTAAGTCATCTGCTGCAGTTGCGAACACAGGCCGATCTGCACCACGCGGTCCGCGCGAGTGCCCGACGCCAACTGCCAGGCTGGCTCGCTCAGGTGCTCAGTCCACTCGCGATTCGCGTCCCATTATTGAATCCCACGCGGTTGTTGAATGCGCTCAGCCCGCTGGCTTGGCTGTTGTTCCATCCCGTATGGTTATGCGCTTGGTTGATTGCTGGCTGTGTGCTGGGTTTTTTTGTGTTGCGGCAAGTGTTGAGTGCGGGGCTGACCGCTTCGATCGACTGGCATTGGCTGCGCGGCGACAGTTGGTGGTGGCTGTTAATAAGCTATTTGGTTGCCAAGTCCCTGCATGAACTAGGACATGGGCTGGCATGTGTGCGGTTTGGTGCGCGCTGTCGCGAGCTGGGAGTTATGTTTCTGTGCCTTGCACCTTGTTTGTACTGCGACACGAGCGACTCGTGGAAATTGCCATCGAAATGGCAGCGGGCAGCCATTGCCGGGGCCGGTATCGCGGTCGAATGGATGCTGGCTACGCTAGCTGCGGGAGTGTGGTTGATGACCTCAGACGGGACCCTGCACTCGGTTGCGGCGAGTATGATGATCGTCTGCTCAGTGGGAACGCTGTTGATCAACTCCAATCCGCTGCTCAAATACGACGGATACTATCTGCTGTCCGATGTGTGGGGAGTTCCAAATTTATCTGAGCAGAGCAGCGATGCCGTGCGCGCACTGTGGGTGAGTTTCTTATCGGGCCGGCCACTGGTCCACTCGCATCTTGACGCACACGTCTGGCCGTTGGCGCTCTACTGGATGATGGCTACGATCTATCGCACTATCGTACTGTGCGCCATCCTGTGGATCGGGTGGAGCGTTTTGGTTCCGCTGGGGCTGGGCTGCTATTCGCTTGGTCGCTGGGGGCCGCGCGGGCCACCATGAAGATCGGTCATGAGGCAAGGTTGGCCGGAGGAATCCGAGTCGGACGCTGGCTGGCTGTGGTAACTCTTTTAATGCTCGGCGCTGCCTTCCTGCTGACGGTACCACTGCCCAATGCGATGCGTGCACGGGCGATTACGGATTTTGAAGATAAACTGCCGCTGTTTGCCAGTCAGACGGCCGAACTAGTGCATGCGGCCCGCGTCGATCATGTCCTAGCAGCCGATGCCGTTCTCCTGCAGTTTGCGTCGCCGGAGAGCGATTACGAACTGCTTGAATTGCGCGGCCAGATTGCCAGTATTGAGCAGGCGCTTGACCAACTTCAATTGCGGTCGGCGCTAGATCCCACCACCGCTTATTTGATTCCCACTATGAGCGAGGAGCTGCAGCAGTTGCAGGCTCGCCAGCGGGTGCTGCAGCGCGAGATCCAGGCGCTGACTCACACCGCACCGAGCAACGGTTATCTCATGGGCGCTGATCGGGAGCTGACTCGGCCACTTGCATCTCCCGTCGATGATCGGCAGCCCGGCGACCCACTCGCTCCGGAACTCTTAGGCAGTACCTGTGAACGCGGTGCGTTGGTCGGTTGGTTTTCCCCGAAGCAGCGTTTGATCGTGACAGCGATTGTGGCACAGGACGACGTCAAACGGCTTGGGGTTGGCCAAACTGCACTGATCGGTTGGGACACCGATCCGCAGTGCGTGCGACGAGGCATCATTTCGCGCATCGCTCCTGAGCCGATTGATCAGCTTCCCAAAGGACTGATCGGCGATGGGGCACTGCTCTCAGAGCCGGCTGCCGGAGGCAATTTTTTGCCGGCCCAACCCCACTATGAAGTGACCATTGAAGTTGCCGGCCAGGCGCACTCTGTCTCCCGGAAAGATAGCCCAGGCGTGGCTGGCGGAGAGATCGACACGCTACCAGCAAGTCATGGCGACTTGCCACCGCTGCGCGGCAGTCTCGCTACCGTGCAGTTTGAGTTGCCGCGGCAAACCATATGGCAGCGTGCCGCTGAACCGATTCGCAAAAGTCTCAAGCCGTTTTAGAATTCGGCCATCAGCCGCGTGCCCAGGATAGTGTAGCTGCCGCCATCGTAGCCACCGATCGGTCCGCGCTGGTCGATGTCGCCAAATATCAAATTGGACTGCATCTTGGCGTACGGGCTCCAGTGCCAATTCAGTCCCAGCGTCAAATGATTGCCGATGCCCCCGGTGATGCCGTCATCGGTGAGGTCGATATAGTCGTAGCGCGCGGCGATTTGCCAGGCACCCCAACCGCCACCATCGCGGCAACCACGCAAGCGGTCAAACAGGAAAAAATTGCGGTGGGGCGTAACCCGCGCCATGGTCCCC
>JBEBXX010000118.1:0-6755 GCA_040391435.1 Aureliella helgolandensis
ATCCATCAACGCATGATCACCGCTGAGGACGATATTGCCAAGGTGTTAGCGGAACAATTGACTAAGCCGTTCGACCTACAGGCGGCGATCGCAGAAATGCTCCGGCTGGGCCTGACTGATTTTGTCGACTGCGGCTCTACGGGTGCCCTCGCTAGGTTGGCTTCCAAGGCCGGGGCGGACCCGCTCACGGTCCACTGCTTGGCCGAGACACCGCCCAGGCCCATCCCGCGCGTGGTGGACCAGCCCGCCGCGCAGGATTCGGCGGTTCGGCAAGTCCCACGCGTAGCCATCGTGGGTACGGGCTGCATCCTACCCGCCGGCGTGACTTCCCCCAGCCAACTCTTCGCGGCGATCACCGAGCAGCGGCTGGGCATCGTCGACCAACGATTGTTTGATCCACACTGGGCTGAGGACTTCTACTCGGCTCAGCTCCAGCCCGATCGCTCCAATTCCCCGCTGTTTGGTCGCGTCATGGACAGCGGCCTAGTCGTTCCTGAGGGAGTCGACTCGCACCTCTTCCGGAGCTTCACTCGAACTCAGAAATTGCTATGCATCGCTTTGGCTCCATGCATTGCCTCGCTGCAGGGTGCACAGCGGATCGTGTGCCTCGTGGGCTCGACCGCAGACGGATTTGAGGACCAGGATGAAGTCGCGTCGCTGCTCTGGGCGGGCATCGATCCCAGCGACCCGCCAGTTGATCGCCGGATGCACACCGCGACCTGGGCAGGTCACACACCGCACAGCGCCGTGCAGCAAGTGTTCGACCTGCTCATTCGCCCCAAGCTGCAAGTCATCCTAGTCGATGCGGCCTGCGCTTCATCGCTCTATACGCTAACGCTAGGCATGCAGATGCTCGAGAGCGAGCGGGTCGACGCGGTTATTGCCGGAGGATTCTTTTGTCCAGGGCCAGGCAACAGTTGCTTGTTCTCACAGTTTCGCGGCATGACCTCTACCGGCTGTCGCCCCTTCGATGCGCATGCCGATGGGGTCGTGTTTTCCGAAGGTGCCGCGCTGGTGACGCTGCGGCGCATGACCGATGTCGCGCCGCACGGATTGACCGTTCAAGCCATCGTGGCTGGCTCGGGATTGTCCAGCGACGGCCGCAGTCCGTCTGCCAACGTACCTCAAACCCGCGGCCAATTGCTGGCGGTCGAACGCTGCTATGCAAACTACGATATCGATCCTAGCACCATCACTGCCATTGAAGGCCACGGGACTTCGACGCCGGTGGGCGATGCAACGGAGCTGGAGACGCTGCGGCGCTTCTTCACCGGACGCACACCGCAGCCCATTCCGGTGCACAGTCTCAAAGGTCTGTTGGGACACGCTGGCTGGGCGGCGGGTACCGCATCGGTCATCGCGGCCTGCGAATACATGAGAAACGGTCTGTTCCCCGCACAGGCCATGTACCGACAGCCCTCCACGGCGCTGCTAGAGGCGGCAGGCACGTTGACCGTGGCCACTGCACCCATCGCGCTGTCTTCACCCACCACGCGCATAGCCATCGACGGCTTCGGCTTCGGTGGGGCCAATGCGCACTTAGTGCTAGAGAAGTACAGCCCCGCTGTAGCGCCCAGCCAAATGTTTCGCGCCGTGCGGCCAAGCGCATCGCCGCTCGATCTCGAGTCGGCCAGTTCGTCTGAGCTGGAGCTGGCCAGTTCGTCGGCCAGTTCATCGGCCAGTTCATCGGCCAGTTCATCGGCCAGCGCGGTGCCAGCCCGCACGGCTGCAGAACGGACTCGGGAACTCAGCGGCACGGATGACGAGCTAGTCGTCGTCGCACAGCATATCGAATGGCCGGATGGCTCAAGCCAGTTTGATCGCAGCCACGTCAAGGCACCGTCTCAGTTTGTTATCTTGCCTCAACTTGCCGACGATATGGACATCAGCCAAACTTTGGCGGTTCGCGTGACCGCGCAGGTCTTGGCTCAGCTCCCACAGGTGGATGCCGCCCTGCGAAGCGAAACCAGTTTGGTGTTGGCCATGAGTGGCAAGACTCAGCGCGGAGTCGAAGCCACGCTGCGGATCCTGGCACCTCGGCTGAACCGGCTCTTCTCAGACGACGCTCGCCTGCAGCGGCGAGTCGAGAGTTCGTATCGCACCGCGCGACCTTCCGGTCCATATACGTTGCAGTGCATGATGCCCAACGTTGCGGCTGGCCGCGCGGCCTTGCTGTTGAATCTCAACGGGCCAAATTTCGTGGTCGACTCGGGGGGGAATTCGCTGGAAGCTGCCTTCACATCCGCCGCCTGCTTGCTCTCCGGTGGCGCTCACAGTGGAACGAAGCTTGTCGTGGTGGCGGCCATCGACGCGCAGGGCGCTGCCCCGGCTAGTCCGAGCACCGTGTCCCAGCACAAAGAAGTCGCTGCCGCGTTTTTAGTAACCAACCGTCGCTTGGCTAAAGAACTCGGTTTGCCGGTCATATGCAGCTTGACTGACGCCTTTCAGCCGACTGCAACTGCGACTGCAACTGCAACGGCAACTGCAACTGCGACGGCAACTGCAACTGCAACTGCAACTGCGACTGCGACGGCGACGGCGACTGCGACCAGAGCTGCGCGTCACACAGGCGAGCCTCAGCGGCAGCCCACGCTGGTCGAGCAGGTGCACAGCATACAGTCCGCCTTGCAGACTATCACCTCGACAAATACCCCACCTGCCACTTCCACTATTTCCTCGACTAGTTCCTCGACTAGTTCCTTGCCGTCGACTGCCGTGGGGATCTTGGATACCGACCGCACCTGCTGCACGGCTGCTGCAAAGTGCGGTGTGCCGACCAGCCCGCAGCCGCAGTCGACGGCTTCTGGTACCTGTCAGCTCTACGCACCGGTGTGGGTCGAGAAGCCGACTTCCGATCTGCTCCATAGGCCCGCCTCGCGCCGCGTGCAGCACATGCTGGTTATTGTCCGAGCGGGTTTCACGCGGCTCTCGCAACTGCACGGTGCGCTGGCCGATGCGGCCGACACATTGACCGTGGCTGTGGTTGGAGACGCAGCCAGTCAAGTTGTTTCCGGGCTGGAAAAATCGAGCGGCAAAACGACGTGGATGGCCATAGAGGCTCGCGACGGAGATTCGCTGAGCGCGGCTGTCGACAAGCTCTGCAGCCAGGCAGTCGAGATAGAGCTGGTCAACGTCGTGGACGAAGCGATCTCCTGGGAACTTTTGCCAACGCTTGCCGCGGCTGCTGGCGACAATCGCCTGTGCGAACTGCTGTTTATGGTTGCTCGGCATCAAGCCCCGCGACTTCGCGCTGGACGTCTGCAACTGTGGGGATTGTTTTTGGACGCGTGGAATGGACAGGCGCATCCCGCCACTGGCTCCATCGCGGGTTTGCTCAAATCGATTCAGCGCGAATTCCCCGACGCGCGAACTGGGACGGTGTGCACTCAGGGGCTGAGCACCGAGGCTGCTGTACAGTGTCTGAGCACCGAGTCGGCCGATAGAGATCGCGAGCCAGAGACCGTCTATACCGCGAGTGGCCGATTGGTGCGACGCCTGCGGCCGGTCGCACAGCAAACAAGCACGTCAACCCAGTTGCAGAGAATTCAGTTGCATTCAGCCCCGCAAGTTGAACTCAACGAACGGTCGGTAGTGGTCGCCGTCGGTGGAGGCAAGGGGGTCACGGCCGTAATGCTCGATGCGTTACTGAGCGATTATCGATGCACGGCCATCGCGATCGGGCGCAGTCCGATGGAAGCCGGGCCGGATGACTTCGATAGTCCTCAAGTCGAACAAGCATACTACGCCCGCTTTGTGCGCGAACATCCTCAATCCAATGCGGCAGAAATGAGACGCAGCTTTGAAGCGGCGCGCGGTCGCTGGGAGGTATATCAAACCCTGCAGCGTCTGCGTCTGCACGGCGGTCGGCTGGATTACATTGCCGCGGATGTTACCGACGCAGTGCACATGGCGGCTGTGATTGAACAGATCGTCGCCGAGCATGGGAGGATTGATCTATTGCTCTATGGCGCGGGAGTGCAGAAGTCAAAACGGCTAGAGGATCGCACGCTTTCCGACTTTCGAACCGTGTTTTCAGCCAAGGTCGCCGGGCTGCACAATGTGGTCAGTGCCTGTGTCGCACAACTTGGCCATCCCGTGCCTGTGCACGTGCTCACATCGGCCTATAGCCTGTTTGGCAACGATGGCCAGCATGACTACGGCGCAGCCAATGAAACGCTCGATAGGCTCTGCAGTTTGACACAGCGCGGCGACTCGCAGGCGCCTTGGAGCAGTCTAGCTTGGCTGGCTTGGGACGCTGTTGGTATGACGCGTGGTAGCGAATACCGCGCCTTGGCAAAGTCGCGCCGCTTATCGGGAGTCGATCCGCTCACCGGACAGCAACTGTTTCGGAAGGTTATTAGCGGCGAGTCAGGCTCGGCCATCAATGTGCCCCTCTCCGACGCGGAGCACGTCGAATATGCAGTGCGGACGGTGCCCCACGCTGCCGCCCAGTCGCCTGGTCGGATGCTCGAATTGATCGTGCGGCTGGGCGAGTTGACCTGCCTGCCGTTTCATCAGGTGCGCAATGTGCCGACGCTGCCGGGGGCTTGGATTGTCGACGTGTTTGTGGGCGCGGCCAAGCGCTTGGTCGGCCACGTTGGCGACGATATGCAAGCCATTATACAAGACCTAAACTTTGCGAAGTTTGTGCGCATTTCCCGGCGGCAAGAACCCAACGTTCGCGTATTCGCCCAGCAATGCGACCAGGGAATCGCCGTGTGGATGGTGGTCGACATCGTACATGCTTCGGGTGTGGTACTTGCCAAAGACCAAATCTGCGCATCGGCAATCGTTGTGTTTGAGCGCAATGAGACGAATTCTTCACTGACCATCCCGTCGCAATCGCTGCCGCTTGCCAAGGGCGTGAGCAGCATGAAGATCGTCGAAGACCCTTATTGCCAACAGCGAGACGTCATCCAACTATCGGGACTATTTAATTGCTTAAGCGAGATCGAGCTGTACGACCAAGTCCGCCGGGCCACGTACGGCTCGGATCACTCAGCGGACTCGTACCATCACATTCCCGCCTTGCTCTTGGATGCCGCATGGCGCGTGGGTGCCATGCATACACCAACTCGACCCGCGGAGCTGTTTGTGCCGACTCAGGTTGGTCGAATAACGCTGCCATTGGATTCGCTGCCACTGGCGACTGCATCGCCCGCCAGCGCGGCGACTTGGGAGATTCGCTCGTCCGCACCGCGCGCCGGTCGCAAAGAGGTGCGCTGGGACCGAACGGAAGTCTTCAACCCGGCGGGGCATTTAAAGATAGTCATCGAAGATGCCAGGGCCACTGGTTTGGTGTAACTGACTGCGGCTCGGGATGGGCACCTGAAGCCGCCGCAACGCCGCCTGGTCGCTGACGACTCGCGGGCGGGATGGCTCGGAGAATAATGGGCGGGCTCAGGGACTAACATTGACCTCGCAGTCCCCTGCCTGCTAGGCTTGCCAGCACTCGCGACTTCGACGATTGTCACTGACCGCCCCAGCCCTAGCGGTAGCTGCATAGGATAGGCCTTGACCGCTCCACCTCCATCACTTCATTGCACAATTGCCGTTCCGCGGTGGACTGCCCGGCTAGGGGCCGCCGCCTGTGGGCTGCTGCTCAGTTGCGCGGTGGGCTGCGCCACCTGGACCGCAGATAAAACGACCGCTGGGCCGGAAAAGTCGAGCTTGCTGCCGGCTCGAAAGCTCAACCCGGACAGCGTGGTCATCGAGACGGTGCTGGTCCGATTTCCGGCTGAAATGGCTGCCCAGCTAGAGCGCGAAGTGTGGCAGTTGAGCCATGAAGGCATTGCGGACATCGCTGTTCGCCAGCGGTTGGATCAGAACGGTTTGCGGGCCGGCGTGATCTATGGCGAACTACCTGCGCTGATTCGTCAGCAACTCGATCAAACGGCTACCCAGCAGAAGACCAATGCGCTTGAGCACGCAGGACTGGCGGCGGATGTCGACAATCGCATGCGGCGTTTGCAGTGCCGAGCCGGACGGCCAAAAGAGCTGCTGGTCAAACCCGAGATGAACGAGTCGTTGACGATCATTTCAACGCGCGACGGCCAGCTTCTCAGCGGCGAAACGTTTGAGAGGGCGGCCATCCTGCTAGACCTTCGCGTAGTTCCTCATGGCGACGGCAGCGCAACAGTTAGTCTGATCCCGCAGGTGCAACATGGCGAACACCGACAGATGTTCGTCCACAGCGACTTGGGCACCCGACCCGAAATGCGGCGTGGCCTGCAGAGCTGGAACGAACTAAAAATGTCAGCCAAATTAACGGCCGGACAAATTCTAGTCGTCTCCAGCTCGTCTCCGCCGAAAGCGCTTGGCAACGCGTTCTTCGTCTCTAAGACGGCAGAGAATTCCGAAGAGCGCGTGCTGCTACTGGTAAGATTGGCTGAATCGCAGCTTGACGACCTGTTCGCACCCGAAATCGTCGCTCAAGCTCAAGCCATGGCAGAACGTTAGCGCCGGCGAATTCTCTTGCGCCAGTGCTCGACGTCCATTTCGTTCATGGCTTGCCCATCCAGGCAAACTGCGATGCGTTCAGTCGCATCATTGACCTGCTCGAGTTGCTTAGCTGCGGCATCGCTGCTAACAGCTTCTACGGCCAATTCAGATAGAATGGTTCCGCCTGAATCGATCTGGCGAACCGCGTAAGTCTTCATTCCCAGAGGATTGGTTTCTGTATACAAAATGTCTCCTTCAACTATTGCAAGTGGATTTGTCGTGTGCGCCAAGGCCTCAAGTAGCCGACACATCCC
>JBEBXX010000119.1:0-6744 GCA_040391435.1 Aureliella helgolandensis
CGTGGTGCATGCCCCTTCGTCAGCCCAGCGTGGGACGTACTTGCCCAACGGGGCAAAGTGCGTAGCAAAAATTGTGTGCGTGATTTCGTGCGGTAGCACGCTGTCTAGGATGCGCTCCTGAGTTCCCTGCACACTCATCATCCAGTTGCCGATGCGATTGCCTCCGATGAGGGCAAAACGCGTCTCGCCACCGGCGCCAAGATTCGGTCCAGCCTGGACATGCACGGGAACGCGCTCGGCCCAAGGTGGAAGTTCAGCCCCGAGCCAGTGCAAGGCGAGATTGCGACGATTCAGCTCTGCCATCTCTGCAACTTGAGTAGCCCACTCAGGCGAAGATGCAAAGACGATAAAATTCTGACTATGCGCGGTAAACTGTCGCCCCCGCCCGGACTGTGCGGAGAGCGGAGCAACGCAACTCAATACTAGACCGATGGCCACGCCCAACATGGGGCGAAACAAACGAGCATCCATGCTCGAATCTCCTGTGTGAGAGCTCGCTAGCGGGCACCGATCGCGCAGGTGATCAACTGATCAACGCCGTTTGATAGTGCCAGACTTGTAACGAGTTTTGCAAAAGTAGGGTCCGTCCGTGCAACTGGGAACTTGGATGCGGAGTCTAGGTCACTCGGCAGATGCGTCGATAGAGCAATCCTGCGGATCGACAAAACTTTAAGCAAACTCGGCGAAATTCCGGAAAAACGTACCGTCTGTCCCACCCGGAGATGGCAGGCAGCGCAGGGAATTGTAGTCCCACATGTGTGTCCTTGGCGGCACTTGTGACGCAGGCTGAGCAGCGCTCTGGCGGGAATGACGAGTCGCCCTCGGTGCGCCCCGATGCGGAGCCCCCAAGGGCTGGACAGGTTGGCAGTGCGTTGCTCTGGACAGCGAGCGGGTCGTTCAAGTAATTTTCGGGCCATGTGCTGTTCTTAGCTCGTAATTTGGTGAAATCTGTGCTGAACGCTCCCAATCTTTTTTTTTCTGTTGGTGAACCCAGTGGTGATGTACACGCGGCCAAACTCATTACTCAATTGCGACAACTTAATCCCCAGTCAACCTTCCAAGGTTTTGGCGGCGAGCGGATGGCTCAGGCGGGTTGCCACATAGACTACGAATTGACCAATCTAGCGGTCATGGGCTTTGCGGAAGTGTTGCCTAAGCTGCGCGAATTCTACCGGGTGGCCGACATTGCCTCCGACGCTTTCGCTCGCCAGCGCCCCGATGCAGTGGTGCTGGTCGACTTCCCGGGATTTAACTGGCACATTGCAGAGCGTGCTAAGCAGCATGGAATCCCGGTCATCTACTATCTGCCTCCTCAGCTATGGGCCTGGGGCGCTTGGCGAATTGCCAAAATGCGGCGCAACGTGGATCACATCATTTGCAATCTTCCGTTTGAGCCCGAGTGGTACGCCCGGCGGCGAATCTCGGTCGACTATGTGGGACATCCGTTTTTTGATGAGGTGCGTGAACGACAACTGGATCAACGGTTTTTAGCCAAGTGGAAAAATTACGACGCCGTTCAAGTAGCCGTCCTGCCAGGTTCGCGAACGCGCGAAGTGAAAAAGATCTGGCCAATGCAACTAGCCGCCATTCGCCTTCTAGCAAGTCGCCACCCTCAGGCTCGGTTTCTGGTTGCCGCACTTCGCGACCAACACTGCCTGTGGTGTCGCGAGCAATTGACCGCCAGCGACCGCAAGTTAAACATCGATTTCTTTGTGGGCAAGACCAGCGAGATTATCGAAGTAGCTGACTGCTCATTGATGAAGTCCGGTTCGGTCAGTCTGGAAATGATGGCCCGGGGGACACCCAGCGTAGTCGTGTACCACATCAGTCGCGGACACTATGCGATTGCAAAATGCGTGACACGGCTCAAGTCGATGACCCTGCCCAACATGATCGCCGGAAAAACCGTTATGCCGGAGTTTCTGGCGGTAGGGTCAACCGCCAAAGCCATCGCCAAGTCGATCGCCGCGCTGGATCAACTTATGTCGGACGAGGATTTCCGGGCGGAGCAGCGCAGCGAGTTGCTTTCACTCAGTCAACGGGTGGGAGGTGCGATGGATTTTGACAGCGACAACTTTGATCCCGGGCGGAATATGGGTGCAACAGCCAGCAGTGTCAGTCGCCGCGCTGCTTTATCCATCCTACGGCACCTGCAGATAGAACCCGTTGCAGAGGTGCCCATCCGCGAATCAACCCTGCTGGCCAGTTAGCACTCCGACTAGAGCAATTCTTTTCTTAGCTGCTCCATCGACTTTGTGGATAGCAGCCCAGGTGGCACGTCGAACACGGTTTTAGCGCCGAAGTCTCCGCGTTGGTGCATGCGGTAGGTTGCTCGGCCGTAGGCGACCAAGACACTTGCCGTGAATTCTGGATTGCTGTCCAGATGCAGGCGATATTCCACCAACTGCTTATTGCCTTCACCAGTCTCACCACTGCGAATAACAAAGCCGCCATGGGGCATGGCGGCGTGGTCGCGCCGCAATTCTTGTTCGCTGATAAAATGCACGCTGGTGTCGTAGTCGGCGAAATAGTCGGGCATGCTTTGGATCTCCTGCGTTATCCGTGTTGCGTCGCCGTCGTCATCGAGCACTACGTAGCATACTCGCTGGTGCTTTTCGCGAATGCTGAGCGTCGGCCGATCTCCGCTGCGAACGCGCGCAATGGCAGCCTCTGATGGCACTGTATACTGCACCCCCGCCTTGACTCCGGCCACGTGGCGAATGGCGTCGGAATGTCCCTGACTGAGTCCGTATCCCCAGAACGTATATGTCTCACCGTGTGGGAGAATCGCCTCGCCAAACAAGCGATTGATAGAGAACAGTCCAGGATCCCAGCCGGCCGCGATCAAGGCAGTATGCTGAGAGCTGCGGGCTGCCTGGTTGACCGCTGCGAAGTGCGTAGGGATGCGGCCGTGCGTGTCGAAACTATCGATAATGTTGAACTTCGCCGCGAGTTGTGGAGACTGCACGGGCAAGTCATCGCGTGAACCACCGCACAAAATCAATAGGTCGAGCTGGCCGGCGAAGGAGTCGAGCTGCTCCATGGAATGCACCGGCAAGCCGTCGCTAAGTGTGCTGACGCTGGCTCGTGGTCGGCGTGTGAAGACGCCCGCAAGCCGCATGTCCGGACTGGCCGCCAAGGCGCGCTCGACCCCTTGGCCAAGGTTTCCGTATCCAACGATTCCAACGCGGACGAGTTCGCTCATAGTGGGTCAACTGCTTCAGTGAGATGGTTCAGTGAGATGGTTCAGTCCGGCAAACATATTACCGAACAATGGAGCTGTTGCTAACCGCAGACTTCGAAAAACTAGTGCCTGAGTGTCGACCCAAAAAAACCAGGCTCGAGGCTCGACGGATTCCTTCCGGACAATGCGCTGCGGCTCAACGCATTCCACTGCGCGAAATAGATTAAACTGGGCATGCCAGAGTACCAGCCTTATTTCTCATCCTCATTTCACTGTTGAGATTCTGACATGTTGCATTTAAGTTCCCGCTGCTTGTTGCTGACGTTAGTAATATGTACTCACGATCGCGCGGCCGCACAGGACGCACTTCCACTGTCCATTGGCACTTTTCCACAGGAGGTGCGAAGCGTCTATGACAGCGGTTCAGGCCTTAGAAGCGATGATGTGCGCGATGTGTACATCGACTCATCCGGCAGCATCTTTGCGCAGACCTCAGAGGGATGGAGCCGACGCGACGGCGAGCGATGGATGGATTGCCCACAGCCTTCACCGAGCGCTGTAGCGCAGGACCTCAGCCGGCATCAACGCCCGTTGGCTGACAACGCGCCGCTCGACGCATCGCTGCTCCCCTGGAGCGATCGTGTGCCAGCCGAGTTGGGAGGAGAATTTCCTAGCGACGGACAGCAGGCGTGGCTGGTGCGCAACGCCTGCGTGGTGCAAGACGGGCTGAATCGCTACTGGTTTGCAACGGAGCAGGGGGTCGCATGCCACGATGGCGCTGGTTGGCATTTCTACACAGCGCGCGAAGGCTTACCGTACAACCGGTTCACGTGCGCGGCCGGCGGTCAGGATGGCAGCGTGTGGTTTGGTACCGACCGCGGCGTGGTTCGTTTCGATGGCCATGCATGGGCCTACCGCCAAGGCAAGCGTTGGCTGCCGTCGGACGAGGTGCGAGCCATTGCGGTCGACGCCCAGGGAGGTGCCTGGATCGCCACTTCGGCGGGCCTGTCGCACATTCACTTCCGTCCGCTGACGTTCGCGGAGAAAGCCGAGTTTTACGAAAGTGAGATCGATCAATACAATCGTCGAACCGAGTTTGGCTACGTCATCCAAGCTCACACCCAGCGACCGGGGGACAAAACCGATACGCGCCGCTCCGACAGCGACAATGACGGCCTGTGGACGTCCATGTATGGCGCAAGCCAGTGCTTTGCCTATGCGGCCACGCGTGCCCCACAAGCGCAGCAGCGGGCCAAACAAGCCTTCGAGGCCATGCGGTTTTTAAGCATAGCACCCCGCGGTGGATCGCATCCCGCGCCCAGTGGTTTCATTGCCCGCACCATTCTCGAGACCAGCCACCCCGATCCCAATCAACGACCAGAGTACACCCTGGAGGGCCAGCGACGAGCGAAGCAAACCAGCGATGCGCTGTGGCGCATTTACGAACCGCGCTGGCCGACCACCGCCGACGGTCGCTACTATTGGAAAAGCGATACCAGCTCCGATGAATTGGATGGACACTATTTCTTCTATGCGCTGTACTACGATTTGGTCGCGGAGACGCAGGAGGAAAAGGAGCGGGTCCGCGAACTGGTCCGCGATAATGCCGATCACCTGCTCGCGCACGACTACAGCATGCACGATCATGCGGGTTTGACGCGCTGGGCTGTTTTCACGCCCAAGCTGTTCAATCAACAACCTTGGTGGGCAGCCGGACGCGGACTCAATAGCCTGTCCATCCTGTCCTACTTGGCGACAGCGGCACACATCACAGGCGACCAGAAGTACCTCCGCGCAGCGGCCCAACTGCGCGACGAGCATGGCTACCATCAAAACTTGATGGTGCCAAAAATCCAAGCCGGCATCGGTACCGGCAATCAGTCGGACGATGAAATGGCTTTCATGCTCTTTTACAACCTGATTCGCTACGAGCCCGACGCAGAATTGCGGCAACACTATTTATTTGCCTTCTGGAAGTACTGGCAATTGGAGCAGCCGGAATTAAATCCATTTTTCAATTTCTGTTACGCCGCTTGCGGACAGGGGCAATCCTACACCAACCAATGGGAAAGCTATGACCTCAGCCCAGCCAGTGAATGGCTGACGGACTCGGCTGATACCCTGCGACGTTATCCACTGGATCGATTTGACTGGGCACACGACAACAGCCACCGTATCGACCTAATCGAGCTAGGCGGGTTCGCCTTCGACGATCGCGGTCCGCTGGGCTACCGCACTAACGGGAAGGTCGTACCGGTCGATGAGAGTTTCTCTGCGCATCTCAACCACAGCCCATGGCGTCTGCAGTCAGGCGGCCAAGGACAGGTGTTAGGCGATGGCACTGTTTTTCTGTTGCCTTACTACATGGGCCTGTACCACGGCTTTATTGAATAGAAGCGCGTGCGACCTGCTTGCTGCGCCTGAGGGACTTGAATTCACAGGCTTTCCAATTGCATGAGAAAATGGGGTGCCTGGGACGGCTCCTCCGCGGCCCTCTGCGCCTTTGCGTTCTCTGCGTTTGTTTTTTAACGCAAAGTGCGCGGCGACGCAGAGGGTCGCAGAGTTCAGCCAAAAAACAGGCGCATCACGCAGATCGCACCCTAAGCAAAGGGTCTGTAGTCCGGCTCTCAATCTTGTCGGAAAGTAGAACGCTGCAAGCAGCTTGTGGGCCGCGTCGGGGCTCCTTGTAGCGCTGCGACTTGTCGTAGCTTTAGCAAACGCTCAACACCACGCTTTGCCAAACGGTCCGAAGTGTTGCTGGGCCGCGTCGCGGTTCTTTGCAGTTGTAACTCGTCGCAACCTTGCCGTCTTCTAACGAAGCCAACATGCGGAAGCTGTGCCTGGGAGAGAATGCGCCCTTTTCGTCCCGGATCAAGGAGGTGACACGCGAAATTGGCGAACTGCATACGCTGCTGGCGAAGATCTTGGCATTTGGCGGTTGACATCGCAACTAGCCACATCAGCGGCCACGTCGGTCGACACGTCGACAGGCGTTTCGATCCGCCAGCACGGCCTACGGATTGGAAATTTTCAGTGTACCACCCTTGCTATCGCTTTCCGGTCCGCGACGAATGGCACTTCGACACACCAGCTTTCTACAGTTGCGCAGCAATCTCCGTCCAAACAGTTCTATGCGATCGAGCATGAGCGCTACCAATGGAATCTCCTTGGCAATTAGGGCTAAGCCGATAATTGCCAGGAAGCCACCTGGTCCAGGCAGCCAGCCGATGCCCAGCCCCACTATGATAAGTAGCAAGGCAAAGGCAATGCTCAGCGCGCGTCCGAATGTCATGCTTCCACCGCGACGCTCCCGTCGCTTGTTGGCGTAGTCGCGAAAGCGACTGCCCGCTTTCCCGTCCCGGAGCGCCTTACAGTCATCGATAAGCGATTTAAAAATATTCATTGGAGCTGCAAACAACGGTAGAAGAAATAACTATCTGTGGATCCTACAAAAAGCTGCTGCTGCAATTAAGGTGACTCCACTTCATCCAAAACTGCGTGGCGGAGGCAGTTAACACCACCAGCTAATTGAACAGGTAGCAACTCCTATGCCCGCCGCC
>JBEBXX010000120.1:0-6741 GCA_040391435.1 Aureliella helgolandensis
AGGAAAACGATAGTGTAGAAGAGTACATGCGCAAGCTGCTCGCGCGGATGCGCGGCGTGCCTGAGGAAGAAGTCGCACTGCCCGGTCAGCCGGCGAGTCGGCCGTTCGGAAACGACGCACATGACCCGGCTGCCACTGCAGCGAGCAGCGCACAGAGCGGAATGGCGACGCACACTTCAGCCAGCCCAGCGTTCGACGAAACTGCGGCAGACCCTTGCACCGCCAACTACGGGGCTGACACTCTGCCGGGCAGGATCGACGCTACCGAGCCGTTTGACCCTGAAAAATATATGCCTCGCGCGCTGGCTCCTGAACGCTCTAACAGCTTGGCCGCTATGCGCGAGCTGGCCAATTCGTCAGCCCGTACCGCCATCCATAAAAGCACGCGTCAACGCCACGCGAGCAGCATCGCTCTCAAAGCGGTCATTGCCGGCGTGGGGCTGCTGGTGGGCATGGTGCTGCTGGCCATTAACGGACTGAATCTAAACATCGGCCTTGTGGCGACAGTGGCCTCATTTATGGTAGCTGCCATCTGGGGTTACGACACAGTTTCCAGCATTCGCCCCATGCTTCAAAGCGGCCTTATTCTCAGCCCGCACACAGACGCGCAACCAATTCCAGCCAAAGAGCCGGAGTAAGCTCCATGGCCGCACAGAACCGCTGCTTAGATAGCACAGAACCGCTGCTTAGATAGCGTTGCTTAGATAGAGTTGGGCAAATGCTGCCGTACCCTCCCGCGTTGGGGAGGGTACAGCGCACCTATTGACCACGCATCGCGGCTCAGCCTCACACAACTTCCCAGCCGCTGCGGTACTCTTTGCTGATGAAATGCTGAGAATCGGGATGATCGGTTTTCAGATTAGCTGCATCCCAGACGATCTTCTTGCCCGAGCGGTACGCCACATTGCCCAGCAACACGCACTCGGTGAGCGGTCCGGAGTAATCGAAGTTACACGTGGTTGGCGAACCGTCACGACAGGCCTTAAGCCACTCGCGGTGATGGCCGATCGATTCAGGAATCGTGGCTGGAGGGGGCGTGAAGCCTTGGAATTTGTCGTTGGGGAACAGACGATATTTGTTGTAGTCGGCGAAGAGCATGCCTTCGCTGCCGACAAACATCACGCCATTACCTGGCACGGCGGTGCCATGGATCTGCTTGGGGATCTGGGTATCGCAATACCACGTGAAATCCAAAGCAGGCTCGGCGAAGCGGTAGCGCACGACCAAGCCAATGGGTGCCGTTTCTGGATGAACCTCAGGACCCTCGGCTTCGATCTCAACGGGATACTTCAGATTGAGCGCCCAAAACGGCAAATCCATATAGTGACAGCCCATGTCACCGAGCGTACCTTGGCCAAAGTTCCACCACTTGCGCCACTGCGCCGGATGATAGCGACCGTTGGCATAGGGTCGCTCAGGTGCCGCCCCAAGCCATAGATCCCAGCTCAACTGCGGTGGCACTTCGTCGGCCTTCTCGGGCAGTTCGCCCCCACCCCAACCCTTGCCGCCGACCCACACATGCACTTCCTTAACATCGCCTATCGTGCCCGCTTGGATGATCTCCACAACACGGCGGTAATTGTCTTGGGCATGGATTTGTGTTCCCAATTGTGTGGCTACGCCAGCTTCTCGAGCAGCATCCGTAATCCAACGCGCTTCTTGTACGGTGTGCGTCAGCGGTTTTTCGCAGTAGACGTGTTTGCCAGCTCGAATCGCGCGCATGGTCGCCGGAGCGTGATGGTGGTCCGGTGTGGCGATCACCACGGCATCGATCTTATCCCCCTCTTTGTCTAGCATCTCGCGATAATCGACATAGGTGCGAGCATCTGGAAACATCTTCAAGTTCTGTTCGATGTAGCCCGCGTCGACATCGCACAATACAGCGATGTTCTCGTGCTTGCACTCGCCAATGTCATAGGCGGCTTGGTTGGCTGTGCCGATGCAAGCCAAATTGAGCTTTTCATTGGGCGACTTGGAATCGGCCGCCGAGCTGCTGCTGAAGTATCCCGCGGTAATCAAGCCCGAGGCGGTGGTAGTGGCTATAAACTGACGGCGACTGGCCTTGACCGACTGCTGGCGCTGCGCCGAGCTGCGTTGAGAAGAACTGGATGACATGGTATAAAACTCCGCTGGTGATTGAGCATGTTGACATGCGTGAGGTTAGGTGGGACGTCCGGGACAACTGAAGTATGCACGCGTGGCGGACTGGCTGCCATACTAAACTATGCTACCGTCGAAATGCAAGAGTTGCGCCGGGGTTGGGGCGGAAAACCGCCAAAAGGCCCCTCTGCAGGCTGCGTTTAGGCTCACTGCCCACCGCCGGATTGTGGCGCACCGCGGCGCAGCATAGCCAGTCGGGTGCTGTGTGAATTGCTTGCTCGCAGCCGGCGAGTTGTCCTGCAGGTCATCCCTCTTTAATTCATTTCTTACGGCTGGAGTAACTCGATGAGCAAACCCAACACGACCACTCACCAGCAAACCATCGACATCGCCGGCGGCACAAGCATGCCTAGCGTGGGGCTGGGGCTGTGGAAAATCGACAACCAGTCGACTGCCGATATGGTCGTCGCGGCGATCGAGGCCGGCTACCGCCACTTGGATGCGGCCTGCGATTACGGCAACGAGCAGGAAGCCGGGCGAGGTATACGCCTGGCCATCGAGCGTGGACTGTGCACGCGAGAAGAGCTTTGGATCACCAGCAAACTGTGGAATACATACCATCGGCGCCAGCACGTGCGACCAGCGCTAGAGCGCTCCCTAGCCGACCTGGGAGTCGACTACCTTGACCTGTATCTGATCCACTTCCCAATCCATCTGAAATACGTAGCGCCGCAGGATCGCTATCCCCCTGGCTGGCTCTTCGATCCATCCGCCGCTGAACCTCGCATGGAACTCGACTCGGTCCCACTGGCTGAGACTTGGGGTGCCATGGAAGCCCTCCACGTGGCAGGTCTGGCACGACACATTGGGGTGAGCAATTTCAGTTGTTCGTTGATACGCGACCTGTTGACCTACGCGGCAGTTCGGCCGAGTGTCCTGCAAATTGAGTCGCACCCTTACTTAAGCCAAGAGAAACTATTGCGGTTCTGCCGCTCCGAAAAGATTGCGGTCACAGCCTTTTCGCCCCTGGGCGCTGGCTCCTACGTACCGCTTGGGATGGCCGACAAGAGCGATTCGGTCCTGGATGAAAAGATCGTGCAGGACATCGCTCAGCAACACGGCAAAACTCCCGCACAAGTCGCCTTGCGATGGGGAGTTCAGCGCGGGACTGCGGTCATCCCCAAGACGAGCCGCCCCGAGCGGCTGCGCGAGAACATAGAATTGTTTGACTTCAGCCTGAGCGATCAGCAGATGCAGCAACTCTCTGGACTCGATCGCCACCAGCGCTTCAACGATCCGGGTGTGTTCTGTGAAAAATCGTTCGGCGCCTTCTATCCGATTTACGAGTAATTGAAAGTTAATTGACCGTGCAATCTGCTTTAGATTCCGCCTGCCAGGCGGCGAGAATTGCTGGGAACATCTTGCGCGAACAGTTGGGTAAAGCGGCCGTGCGCGAGAAGGCCCCATCCGACCTGGTTACCGACGCGGACCTCGCCGCGCAGGCCGCCATTGAAGAGTTCCTGATGACCCATTTTCCAGAGCATGCCTTTGTTGGGGAGGAGTCGCCGCCAGAGCAGCGGAAACTGGCGCTGGCCAGTGGCAAACCCACGTGGGTCGTCGATCCGCTCGACGGTACTGCCAACTTCGTGCATGGCCTACCAGGTTTTACCGTCTCCATTGCATTGGTCGATGATAATCAGCCGCGTGTGGCTGCCGTCTACAATCCGATGAGCGACGTGATGTACGCTGCCGCCGCGGATGGGCGAGTCACTAAGGATGGAATGCCGATTCGCGTAAGCGGCTGCACGGAACTCAAACAGGCCATGGTCTGCTGCAGCTTTCGCCCAGGCGTTACGCGAGATGACGCGGAAGTCCAACACTTCCTCAACGTGCTCGAACGCAGCCAGTCGGTGCGCCGCCTGGGATCGGCGGCCCTCAACCTGTGCTACGTGGCAGAAGGCTGCCTAGATGCGTATTGGGCAACCTCGGTCAACACTTGGGACATCGCCGCCGGCTACTTAATAGCCAAAAATGCTGGGGCGGTTTTCAATCATGCTCAGGGGGGCGATTTCGATTTATGGGATCCAAAGTTTGTCGCCTCCAGTAGTCCCGCGCTGCAAACCGCGATGCTCGAGTGCCTTGACCAGTAGCTCTGCTCACCGCCGCCGTTCCAGCTTTTCTAAGATGGGCTGCATCGCCTCCAGTTCGGTGTAGTACATCGCGCCACCATCGATGCCTTGATCTTCCAGCCACTGCAAATGTTCGGCCATGCGCGGCTGTCGCGCGATCCACGGCAGGGCCACCAACCACACCCCGCATACGGCAATGACACAAAATGCAAGCTTCATGTTGCGGTGATGCCTGAGGTGGTGGTGATTGTGCGGGGCTGACATGGGCTTCACTGTGTTCGTTGATTTTGTTGCGTGATTATATGCTCCTGCGCCAGTCCAGCGCGTTGGACTGGCGAGTTAGCCTGATACCGCGGTCTACGGCAAGACCTGCTCTACCATGCCAGCGAAGACGACTTTAAACATCAAATAAGCCATGGCCAACGTCAAAACCAGATTGAGCGATTGTCCACAGAGATATAGGAGCAGCGGCTTGCCGCCGCGCAAGTAAGGCGTCAACTGCCGAAAATTGGTCTCCAGTCCGATGCTAACGAATGCCAAGCAGAAAAACCAACCGCGAAAGGTTTTGGTCGATCCGCCGATCACCGCGTCGATGACTTCTGGCCCAGCCACCAGCGTGGCATGCAGCACGGAGAACAAGATCGAAGCGGCCACAAAGCCCAACACGAACTTGGGAAAGCGAACCCAAATTTCCGCTAAGCTCGGCTTGGCACCCGAGGGATCGCGCTCGACATACGTGACCCAGTACACGGCCACGCAAAATGCCGTTACGCCGATCAGCACATTCTGAATCATCTTCACCGTAGCCGCCACCTCTAGTGCGCGGTCACCCAGCACAGCTCCCGCCGCCGCGACGGCACCGGTTGAATCGATGGTCCCTCCCAGCCATGCGCCGCCTACGACTTCATCGATCCCCATGGCTTTGATCACGATGGGCATGACGACCATCATGACTACGGTAAACGAAAGTGACATGCCGATCGCCAGCGACAACTCCTCCTTCTTGGCTTTGCAAGCAGCCGCTGTCGCGATCGCCGCCGACACGCCACACACCGACATATCGGCCGAGATAACCATGTTGAGCGACCGCGATTCCATCTTGAGCACCTTTTGTCCAAACCAGTAGGTACTAATGAGCACGATAGGCGTAACGACCCAGGCCACAAAGATGCCCGGCAGTCCCAGCGCCAGCAGGCGGGTCATCAGCACTTCCGCTCCCAGCATCACTAGCCCTGTCTTAATGTAGAATTCGGTCAACATAGCCGGTCGCAAAAGATCGGGCGTGCCTACCGTGTTGCTGATAATCAGTCCCAACAGCAGCGCCCACAGGGCGTATTCAAGGTTGTAAGCGTTGACCACCGCTTGCGTTGACATGGCATAGGCGGCCACGGCCAGCAGAAACACCGCGGGAAAGGCCTCTAAAAATTTCCAGCCTGACTTGCCTCGAGCCTGAGTGGCGAATGCGAAAAGAATCCCGATGATGGCGAAAGCTCCCAGGATCCCCGGCAGATTGTCGGTCCCTTTCGA
Source organism: Aureliella helgolandensis (assembly GCA_040391435.1). Lineage (GTDB taxonomy): Bacteria > Planctomycetota > Planctomycetia > Pirellulales > Pirellulaceae > Aureliella > Aureliella helgolandensis_A. Next base: position 5,757 of record JBEBXX010000120.1, read on the forward strand.
CTCTGCACCGGCCGGCTTGTAGAACGCGTCCACCGGGTTTGTCGTCCAACCACTGGGCTTGCCGACCCAGGCCTTGAGCGGATTGGAAACCGTCACCGAATCGCCCGCTTCAATCTTTTGCGCCAAGCCATCGGGGCGCGAGAGCCATACACCGGCGAAAGAGATTCCCAATAGGATCGCTGCGCACCAGATGGACCACCAATCTTCATGCCGCCGCATTTCAGTCAGCAGGCTCGGACGGGGAGGGAGCGTGATCGTATCATCAGCAGGCATCGCGGCGGGGTCCTTACACTCAAAAGCAGCCACACGCGGGAACGCTAGGCCTGGAGAATTTCAACTTTAACCATAAACTCTCAAGTCGCTTTTGTAAGTGGGTTCTGCGAAAATTTTTGCTCGCAGCAACTTTTCAGCCTCTAGGGCACAATCAACGAGTGCGCCATGCCTGTCCCATTTCACATCGAGGTCTGCATCGATCATCCCTGCGATGCGCTGCTGGCCCAGTCAGCCGGCGCGACGCGCATCGAAATCAACTCCGCCTTGCAGCTCGATGGGCTGACCCCGACGCTCGCCGCCTGCCGCTGGACTTTGGCCCACTGCGCGTTGCCACTCATCGCCATGCTGCGTCCGCGCGATAGTTTTTTTCTGGAGCCGGCCGAACAGGAGATAGCCTTGGAGGATGGACGGATGCTGCTCGACGCGGGCGTCACCGGCCTAGCCGACGGCGCGCTCGATCGCAACGGAGAGCTGCAGCTTCAGTACATGCGGCAGATCGCCGAGTTGTGCGGAGAGCGCGAATTCGTCTGCCATCGCGCCTTTGATCGATTGCAGGATCAACGCCGAGGACTCGAACAACTGATCGACTGCGGCGTCACGCGTGTGCTCACCTCCGGCGGCGCGGCTACGGCGGAGCTAGGTGTGGAACGCTTGAGCGAACTGCACGCCTGGGCTCGCGGCCGCATCGAAATCCTACCTGGCGGTGGTATTC
>JBEBXX010000121.1:0-6713 GCA_040391435.1 Aureliella helgolandensis
TCTGCGCTATCGCGGCTATGCCATCGAAGAGATCGCCAAGCACTGCGATTTTGTTGAGACATCCTATCTACTGATTTACGGCAAGCTTCCCAATGCCCGCGAGTTGAGCGATTTCCGCGAATCGATTCGCCAGCATACGATGATCCATGAGGACATGCGGTCGTTCTACAACGGGTTTCCCAAATACGCGCAGACCATGGCTATTCTGTCGTCGGTGGTGGGTGCCTTGTCGACGTTCTATCAAGATTCGCTCGATCCGCACGACGAGCGGCAGGTGGAAATCTCGATCCATCGCTTGTTGGCCAAACTGCCGACCATCGCGGCTTATAGCTACAAGAAGTCGATTGGCCAGCCGTTCATGTATCCGCAAAATGACATGAGCTACTGCGAAAACTTCTTGCGGATGATGTTCGCCGTGCCGACCATGGATTACGAACCCGATCCGGTGTTGGTCGAGGCGCTGAATCTACTGTTGATTTGCCATGCCGACCACGAGCAAAACTGCAGCACCTCCACCGTCCGCATGGTGGGATCGTCCAACGCCAACTTGTTCGCTTCCATTTCGGCTGGCATTTGCGCATTGTGGGGTCCGCTGCACGGCGGGGCCAACGAGGCGTGCGTCAACATGTTGCAGCAGATCGTGGCCGATGGCGGAAACGTTAAGAAGTATGTCGACATGGCCAAGGACAAACGCGACAACTTCCGCTTGATGGGCTTTGGGCATCGCGTCTACAAAAATTTCGACCCGCGGGCCACGATCATCAAGAAGGCTTGCGACAAGCTGCTGAGCAAGATGAGTTTGGCCGATCCACTCTTCGAAGTGGCCATGAAGCTTGAAGAGACCGCTTTGCGCGACGAATATTTCATCGAGCGCAAACTGTATCCCAATGTCGATTTCTACTCTGGCGTGGTGTACCGCGCCATGGGCTTGCCGACGCAGATGTTCACCGTCCTGTTTGCCATCGGCCGACTTTCTGGCTGGATCGCACACTGGGTCGAGATGCACCAGTCGCCCACCAATCGCATTGGCCGTCCGCGACAGATCTACATGGGACCGACCCAGCGTGAGATCGTGCCGATGGAAGACCGCGTATAAAGCTTCTTTGCAAACTCTAAAACGGAATTGCGCGTATGGCCAGCGGCTTGCTGATGCTCTTGGATGATATTGCTACCATCCTAGACGACATCTCCCTGTTGACGAAAGTTGCTGCGAAAAAGACCGCCGGAGTCTTAGGGGACGACCTGGCGCTCAATGCCCAGCAGGTCAGTGGCGTAGCGGCCCAACGCGAGCTGCCGGTCGTCTGGGCGGTGGCCAGAGGCTCATTGCTCAACAAGTGCATTCTAGTCCCCACCGCGCTGCTCCTGAGCTGGCTCGCCCCGTGGGCCATCACGCCGCTGCTGATCGCTGGTGGCCTGTACCTGTGCTTTGAAGGTTGCGAGAAGCTGGCTCACAAGTTCCTCCACTCCAGCGAATCTGAGGCTCACGAGCAAGAGCTGCACTTAGCCGTTGAGGACCCAAAGGTCGATTTAGTAGCCGTTGAAAAAACCAAAATCCGCGGCGCGATCCGCACTGACTTCATTTTGTCCGCCGAAATTGTGATCATTACGCTGGGCACCGTGGCTAGTGAAACGCTGATAAAACAACTGCTCGTGCTGTGCGCTATATCGCTTTTAATGACGGTCGGTGTCTACGGCTTGGTGGCTGGCATCGTTAAACTGGACGATCTAGGGCGATACTTGTTGGCTCGCAAACGCGAGTCAGGCTCAGGCCCCACGCTAGTGCATAGCCTGGGCTGGTTTTTGATTAGCGTGACGCCCTATCTGATGAAATTCTTGTCGATCGCCGGGACGGCCGCCATGTTTTTGGTCGGCGGCGGTATCATCAGCCATGGTGTTCCAGCCCTACATCACGCCATCGAGCGCATCACACATCCGTTAGCTGCTATCGAATCGGCCGGTCCTATCATGGTGAGCATTGCAGAGTTGTTGGCCGTTGGTTTGCTGGGGGTCCTAGCCGGCAGCCTATGCCTGTTGGTCGTGACGCTTGTGCGCCCACTCTTTACCCGTCAGGTTTCCTGAGCCGCGTTCACGCGTCGCCCAGTTCCCACACGCTGTGATAGGCGTCGTGCAGTTCAAAGTAGTCGATCAGCTCGCGGTAGAATGGATGACAGGCCAGCGTCGCGCTGTCTCCGACAACTCGCAACAGTCGTTTGGCGCGGGTCAGGGCCACGTTGGTGCGGCGCGTATCGGCCAGAAATCCGATTTCGCTAATGCTGTTGCTGCGCACAAAGCATAACACCACCGCCTCTTTCTCGCGGCCCTGGAATCCATCGACGGTGTCGATCTCCAAGCCATCTATCTGCAAGCGATTGCGCAGCAGCCGCACCTGGGCAGCGTAGGGCGCTATGACGGCGATCTGACTGGGTTCAAGCCCCAATTCGAGCAGATGCTGCACCTGCTGAATGACCCACGTGGCCTCGCGCGGATTGCATTTGCTCTGTCCGTGACGCTCGAGCTCCTCGTGCCATTCAGCTCCCGCCGTATCCCAGAATTCGATGATCGGCAGTTGCCCTGCCAACTCCTTGTCATCGACTAGGTCCGCCAGCGTATGGAATTTGACCGATGCATCGGCAATGAGCTGGCCGTCGTAGAACTGTTGGCTGGAGAAGTCCATAATGGTTTCGTGCATGCGATACTGCACCACCAAACGCTGGTACACCTGTTGGTCGAAGTCTTCGATCAGTCGTTCCATGGTGCTGCGCGAGAAGCCCTCGCGAGCCGCTTCGGTAGAGACCACGGTGGGTGGCAACTGGCAGTGATCGCCGGCCAAGATCAACCGATCCGCGCGCAGCATCGCTTGCCAGATCGTAGGCTCAGTGCACTGGCAAGCTTCATCGACGACCACGAGATCGAAACGCCGGTCGCCCAGCAGGTCGTCATCGATGGTGGTCGTGGTGCAGATGACATCGGCCGAATCGATGATGCTGCGAATTGTGTTGCGTTCCAGCGCCCGAGCTTCGTGTTTCAGCCGCCCCGCCTCCGCATATAGTTCGCCACGCTCGCGATTGGCATCGCGAGAGCGCGATGGTTTGGCGGCCGCGCGCATCAATTCATCGATGTCGCGCCACATGTCGCGGACCACTTGGCTCATGCGATCGGCTTCCACCAGTTCGTCCAGGGTATGCCCACGCAGCGACTCAAAGACGCGGGCTGGGTGTCCGACGCGGACGACGCTGGGCATGCGTGCCACTAGGCGTTCGAGCAAATTATCGACGGCTGTATTGCTGGGCGCGCAGGCTAGTACGCGCTGGCCCATTTGCACAGCTTGATAGATGATCTCCGACAGCGTGGTGGTTTTTCCGGTGCCCGGGGGCCCGTGAATAATGGCCACATCGCGGGCCGATAACGCGAACCGTACGGCGGATTGTTGCGGTGGATTGAGTTCACTGGCGAAGGTAAGCTTGGGCGGCTGGTCGAAGCGCGGCGGCAGCTCCCCCAATAAGCAGTCACGCAGGCGGCCCGCTGCTCCAGTTAAATTGCGGACCGCAGCCATGGCGGATAGTTGCCGGCGACGCGTGCTCTCGTCGGGCGACAGGTCGAGCCGAAACCGCTCGGGCTCCGGCCAGCGATCGACGGCGATTTGTATGATCGTTGACGTCCGACGACTGATCACGCCCGGCACCCCATCGTCGCTCGGATCGTCGTTGTCGGAGAGCACCACGGGCGAACCGACCTTGAGCCGGTTCATCGGCAGGCGGTCTGAATTGACTTTAGCTAAGTCCAGCAGCAGACGCCCGGCTAGTCCTGTGCGATGGTCGGATAACTGCAGGTTGATGATGGTTTCGCCCGTTCGCTCGGCATCGCCGCTGCGCTGCAGTTGGCGACGTTCGGCCATGCGCTGACGCTCCGCCTCTCCCTCCATGGCTAGCCATCGCTGCAATTGAGCAAAGTAGCCATCGCGTGAAAAACTCATCGGCTCTCGGTACCTATCTCACGACCATTGTCAAGATCATTGCGGACTAGCCACGAAGCCAGATAGCCCAGCACAAACGTGCTGGCGGCACCGGTCAGCGCGAGCCACGGTACGGAGATCACCCAGTCATAGTACGGTGCCACGAACTGCGCCAGCGAGAGCACCATAAAGCCACCTGCACAACCGATCAAGGCGGCTAGCTGTCCCACGCGGCGAGTCATGATGCCCAGGGCGAACAAGCCCAAGATCAAACCCGACGAAAAACCGGCGATCCGCAGCGCATTGCTCACTACCGTGTCACCAAAATTCTGCGCGGACATACCGATCACAATCTGCAAGACCCCAAAGGCTATCGCTAGTTGACGCGTTCGCGCCAGCAACTGCTGCGGTTGCAATTCGCGATTCGCTCGCTTGCGAATGGGAATTACAAAGTCGTTGATGACCGCCGAGGCAGACGAGTTGAGCGAACTGGATAGAGTCGACATGGCAGCGGCCATGATCGCGGCCAGCATCAAGCCCACTAAGCCAGTATTTTTGGGAAATACATGAATGATGAAATGCGCGAAAACTTGATCGGCCTTCTCTGGCACATCCGCAACATCGACGTGCGAATAGTAGGCGGCCAACTGCACGCCGATGAACAAGAACAGTGCAAACTGCGCTAGCACGACCAAGCCGCTGGCCAGCAGCGCGCGCGCCGCGTCGCGCTGACTGCGCGCGCTCAAATAGCGCTGGACCATCATCTGGTCCGTGCCGTGGGTGCCGATAGTCAAAAAGGCTCCCCCGAACACACCACCCCAAAAACTGTACTTGGCGTTCCAATCAAAGTCTAAGACCTGCAGCTTTTGATGAGTCTCGCAGAACTCCCACAGAGTTGTCCAGCCGCCCGGAATGTTGGCGACGATCACAAATACGCTGGCGATGCCTCCCAGCATGTAGATTACAAACTGGATACAGTCGTTCCACACCACCGAGCGCATACCGCCGAAATAGGTATAGAGGATCGTCACGCCGCCCACCACAATGGCGCTCAGCGGCAGCGGCCAGCCGATTAGAAGCTGCAGCACGCTGGCTGCTAGAAAGAGTCTCAGGCCATCGCCCAAGTTGCGGGCTACGAGAAAGATCAACGAGGCTATGCGCTTGGCCCGCTCGCCAAACCGCATGCCTAAGACCTCGTAAGCGCTCGACAACGTACCGCGAAAATATAGCGGCAAGAGCACCTGCACCACGATCCAGCGGCCACAGATGTAACCCATGGCCATCTGCAGAAACCGCATTCCGGTCGGCCCGTAGCCCTCACCCGGCACGGATAAAACGGTAGCCGTGCTCGTTTCCGTAGCTACTATCGAACCTAGAATAGCCCACCAGGGCAAATTCCGATCACCCAACAAGTAGGATTCGACCGACGTATTTTTGCCGCTCAGATAGAGCCCCAATGCGACTGAACTGCCGACTGCGACAAGCAACACGATCAAGTCTAATGTGCCGAGGGCATACGGCATGAATTTCTCCACTGGGATCACAAAGGGGCAGTCGCTCAATAGTGCACATACTAGCAGACCGGGCGATAGGCGTCAGGCTTGGCGTGTGTAAAATGGGTCGAAGTTTCGCCTTAAACCACTACTCAACGGTAACCTCCCTTTGAACGCCACCTCTGCCAATCACACCGCGATGACAACCGAGCTGCGCAATGAAAACTCGGCCAATATCGATGCCCTGTCAACTCTCCAAATGGTCGACCTGATCAACCGCGAAGATCAATTGGTAGCCCAGGCTGTGGCAGCCCAGCGCGAGCCGATCGCAGCGGCCATCGACGTGATCACTGCACGCTTAGCCAGCGGCGGACGCCTACTGTACATTGGCGCCGGGACCTCCGGTCGATTGGGAGTGCTCGACGCATCGGAGTGCCCGCCGACTTTTAACACACCGCCACACATGGTGGTCGGCATTATTGCCGGTGGCCGCGACGCACTCACCAACGCGATCGAAGGCGCGGAGGACAATCGACAATTGGCCATCGACGATCTGCAAGCACACAGCTTGTGCGAGCGGGATGTGCTGGTCGGCATCGCAACTAGTGGAAGAACGCCTTACGTCATCTCCGCCCTGGATTACGCGCGGTCGATTGGCGCGGCGACGATCGGACTGGCTTGCAACGCTCACTCGGAAATGGCCCCGAGCGCACAGATCATGATCGCTCCGGTGGTTGGCCCTGAAGTCGTCAGTGGGTCTACGCGCCTCAAAGCCGGCACTGCAACCAAGCTTGTACTGAACATGCTCACCACCGCCACGATGATCAAGCTGGGCAAGACCTACGGCAATTTGATGGTCGACCTCCGGGCTTCAAACCAAAAGCTCAAGGCCCGCAGCATGCGCATCGTGCAAGCGATTACCGATGTGTCTGAAGCGCGAGCCGCTGAGCTACTGCAACTGAGCGACGGAGAGGTCAAGACCGCGATCGTGGTGGAGCTCGGGCAGGTTTCACCGCAGCTTGCCCGCGAGCGCCTCAAGCAGGTTGCTGGAAAACTGCGTGCCGCGCTCGACGGCTAAAGGCGTTGTCAGGTGGCGTAAGCTTCTAGCTTGCCGTGGCATAAGCTTCTAGCTTGCGAGTGGCGTAAGCTTCTAGCTTGCGAGTGGCGTAAGCTTCTAGCTTGCGGGTGGCGTAAGCTTCTAGCTTGCGAGCGCCGTAAGCTTCTAGCTTGCGAGTGGCGTAAGCTTCTAGCTTGCGAGTGGCGTAAGC
>JBEBXX010000122.1:0-6713 GCA_040391435.1 Aureliella helgolandensis
CGCGAACCGGTCCCATCGTTCGAGCTCATGAAGGACTCGATTACGATCATGCGTGGCTGTTTTGGCGGCTGTACCTTTTGCTCCATCACCGCTCACCAGGGTCGAGCCATCCAGTCGCGCAGCCAAGCTAGCATCGTGACGGAAATCGAAAACTTGGCCAAGGACAAGAGTTTTAAAGGGACCGTCAGCGATATCGGTGGCCCCACCGCCAACATGTACCAGATGAAGTGTACGCAACCCGAGGTCGAGGCTAAGTGCCGCCGACAATCGTGCGTCCATCCTAAGATCTGCAAGCTGTTAGGGGTCGACCATCAGCCAGTCATCAACCTCATGCGGGCTGCACGCGAAGTCGATGGAGTCAAGAAGGTTTTAGTTGCCAGTGGCGTCCGCATGGATCTAGCCCGTCAGAGCCCAGAGTACATCCGCGAACTGACTCAACACCACGTCGGTGGATATCTGAAAGTTGCACCCGAACACGTCGACCCAGATGTGCTGTTTAAAATGCGCAAGCCAGCTAACGATGACTTCGAGTTCTTCTCCGAGGTCTTCAAAGACGAATCGCAGGCAGTCGACAAGAAGCAGTACTTGATTCCCTACTTTATCGCCAGCCATCCCGGCAGCGACGTCGAAGCGATGATCAATCTGGCGGTGTTCCTAAAACAGAACGGCTACAAACCCGATCAGGTGCAGGACTTTATTCCAGCTCCACTGGATATCGCTACATGCATGTACTATACCGGCATCGACCCGTTCACCAAAAAACCTGTGTTCATCGCCAAGGGTTTGCGCGATCGAAAGACGCAGCGTGCACTGATGCAGTTCTTCAAATCGGAGAATTACTTCGAAGTTCGCGAAGCACTCCGCGCGGCCGGTCGCACGGATCTGATCGGCGACGGCTGTGACTGCCTGATTTCCGCCACGCCGCCGCGCGAGGCCATCCCGCGTCGCCGCAAGGATGCCAACGCGCGGTTCCGCGGTGAGTACGTGCATACCATTCCCGGCAGCCAGACGGCCGCTGAGGCTAAGCCCGAGGATGGGACCGGCACTGGCCCGGGCAAAAAACGCAAACGGCAGCGTCGCCCACGCACTTCCGAAGGCTATCGGCCCGGCCGCAAAGGGGCGCAGTAAGCTGCCTGGCCTTCGAGCCGCCACAGAATACGAGCTCACCCCACCGCGGTGAGGCAGCAGGTCGCAACTCGGCACGCGCAGATTTTCTAACCATACATCTTTTAATCTTTTTTCTCGCCGCCCCAGACTAGAGCTAACGCTCAGTCTTCTCCGGTTAGAAAATGAATGGTTAGAAAACCCAGCCATCGAGCTACGCGAAAACCAGAGCAGCGGCACTCAATCTCAAGTCGCCGCAGAAGCGCGCGATCTGCGTCATGCGCCTTTTTTTTGGCTGAACCGTCCTCTCGCTCCCCATTTGCACTCGCCTACTCAATCAACGCGCAGCCAGTAGTCTAAAGCCGAGCCGCAGTAGGCCGCTGATGCACAAGGCAACTGGCCGGGCGCACGAGGCTCTATTGCACCGCATCGCCCCACCCAATCAATAATCGCGGCCTGCGCAGGCGACGGCACGGCCCAACTCTCTCCTCAATCAACCCACCGTCGACGATCTCATGCAATTGGAAAGCCTGTGAACGCAAGTTCGTCCGGCACAGGCAGATCGCGTCAGTACCGCTTCCGTCGTGCCGTAGATCGCACGAGGCTGAGAAAAAGCAGCAGTCCAACTGAGACCGCGTGGAGTAGATACCCCACGCGGCCTGCAGTCAATAATCTATCGTGGCGAACGCCCGACAACCGGGGCTAACGCCCTGCGGATGATTGCGCACGCCTTAGTCGTCATAGTGTCCCGAGCGATGCACGTCGTAATGTCCCGGCACAATGTGAAAATGGAATCCATGCCGCTGAATGCTCGGCCCGTGATAGTCCAAATGCGTCGTGTCATGCCATACGGGGCGTCGAGTTTGATAACCATAACCGCCTGAATGGTAGCTTGAATGAGAACCGTAGTTCCCATAGTTGCTACGGTGTCCGTGCTGACCTTGGTAACCATGGCTTCCATGGTGTCCATAGTTCCCATGGCTTCCGCGGTGTCCCCACTGCGCACTGGCCGGTGCCGCTCCTATGCACGACACTCCCACGGCGACGATGGCTGTCAACAATAACTTCTTAAACATTGGTCTTTCCCTTTAGCGATAAGCGATTACCTGAGCCTCCGGTAGAACACCCGAGGTAACAATCTTCACTAGATCGCATTACTCGTGCCAATCGATATTTCGAGCCTTTTCGCTACAAATTCATTGCCAAGCATGTCAAACGCGCACAGAAACAAGTTAAATTGACTTCACATTCTATTCAGCCCGGCGCATGCAGAAGTGCCGTCGCCTGCGCAGGCCGCGATTCGCGGATCGGAGGACGCTGGGGTGCAACGCAGCCGCGTACTCTGGCCAAATAGACGCGTGCATCGCGGCCTGCTGCGGCTCGGCATTAAACTATTCGCTGCGCGTGGACATGTGAGGGGTATTAATGATGGGCCGTCGCCTACGCAAGCTCTGGCTTGGCTGTGCGGGAATGGTAAGGACGGATCGTCGCTTGTGGTGCGTGGTATGGAGTAGCGATATGCTCAAGTCCTTCACCAATGGCTTGCTGAATAATTTCGGCAACCTGCGAGACGTACGGCGGAGTCATTAATCCGGCTGGAAAAGCTGGTACACGCACGACGCTGACACCTTCGGTAGCTTCCAAATCGCGTTTGCCAACATAGCTGCGATAGTCTTTTCGTGGCCGGATCAGCATGAGTTTTCCAGGGTATGGACGCGGGCGATAGCGGTCGGCCTGGGCATCGTGCAGTCGCCACAATTCGTGCATGTTGACCGTCCCCGTCGCTGACACAGCCGTCTGCTTGGCAAACATTCCAGCCAGCATGCCTCGCCAATTCTTCGAGCGAGTCTTGGCGCGGCGCAGTTTGGATTTCAAAAACGCCCACTGGTCGCGCGGCCTGAGCAATAGAAAATTTCGCAAGTGAAACTCGCAGCGCTGCAAATTGTAGTAAGCCTTGATCAACGGCGTCGGCCTCGAGGATTGAGCCGTCCCCCAGTCATAGGTCTCGATACCGGCCACGAATGCTACCTGCTCGCCGGCCGCAACTAGTTGCTGGGCGGCTTCGAAGGCCAGCGTGCCACCTGAACAGTAGCCCAACAGTAGATACGGGCCGTGCGGAAACTGCTCGCGGATGTCCTCGACAAAGCGCCGCGACATTTCTTCTATCGTCAGCGGGATCTCCTCGCCATAAACCCCTGGTGAAGTTAGTCCGTAGACCGGTTGATCGTCCCCCAATTGCTCTGCCAGATGGTGATAGACCAGCGATAACCCATCCGCGGCCGGCATACAAAACAGCGGCGGCAGGTGCCCGGCGGATTGAATCTCCTCTAGAGTCGAAATGCGCTGCGCGCTGTCAACCGCAACTTGCGACACATGGCCGCCGGTCGGCACCTGAGGCGGGGCCGATATTGACATAGCCGTGGCTGCCGCTGGCGAACACGCTGACGCTGGCGCTGACGATGACGAACACGCTGACGCTGACGCCGACGAGCCTACACATGTATCACCGGTAAGCTCCCTCGCCATGCTGGTCGACGTAGGTTGCGAGGCTGCGTTCGCAGACCGGCCGTCCAAGGGCGCCGCTTGGCCAGCCTTGGGCATAAAGCCACCGTCGCGGATCTCTAAACAGCTCGACTTCACCGCCTCGACGATGCGTTGCACATCCTCCTCGGAGTGAGCCGTGGAAAGAAAACAGTTGTCGCCCCAACCTCGCGTAAAAATGCCGCGGTCGAGCAGATGAAAGTACAGTAGATCAGCGTATTCCAAATCGGCGGGGAACATGAATCGGAACAGCGACGTGAACTGAGCCACGCGGAAAGGGAACACTTCATCGATAAAAAAGCGGTTGAGCTGGTCGACCAGTCGGCTAGTTTTGCGAGTCAATTCCTCTTGTAGCTCGGGGCCCTCTTCCTTGATCCTCATCAAGACTTGATGAGCGGCTGTCATCGCCAAGGGGTGGCGCACGAATGTACCAGCAAAAAAAGTCATGTCAGCCGCGGGTTCTGAGTCGTCTTCGTATCTCCATGCTCCGCCATCGAGCGCATCCATAAACCGCGCCGAACCGGCCAAGGCTCCGATCGGCAGACCACCGCCGAGCACCTTGCCGTAAGTCGCCATATCTCCCCACACGTCAAACCATTCCTGCGCACCGCCCGGTGCCGCGCGGAAGCCACTGATGACCTCGTCCATGATCAACGCTATGTCGTGATCCTGTGTAAGCTTTCGCACGGCATGCAAAAACTCGCGCGGCTGATTTTGCGGATCAGCGCTTTGCACCGGCTCGACCAAGACGCCGGCAATCTCGTCGGCCTGCTCGCGAATGGCTTGCAATGCTTCAGGCGTTCCGTAATCGAGCACAATTGCATTGTCGGCAAATGACTGCGGCACGCCGGGCGCGGCCGGTTGAGTGCGACGGCGATTGCCTGCTACGTTGGACCGCAGCAGGACCTCTTCAAAGTTGCCGTGATAATCTTTGTTGAAGAATACTATTTTCGATTTCCCAGTCACCGTCCGCGCCAGACGCATGGCTGCCATGACGGCTTCCGAGCCAGTGTTGCAGAAAGTCACGCGATCCTTGCGTGAGAAATCGCATAGCAGCTCAGCTACTTCTCCAGCCAGTGGCGATTGGGGACCAACTTCGACTCCTCGCTCCAACTGCTGCCGCAGGGCCGTGGTTATAAATTCAGGAGACTGACCAAACAGGTTCAGCCCAAATCCCATGGCGATGTCGATGTACTCATTGCCATCGATGTCCCACAGCTTGGAGCCGGCCGATCGCTCGACGCTAATCTGATACACGATCGACTTCCACACTCGGCGATAGCCGGCGACGCCACGCGGGTCTGCAAAATGTGGTCGATGCTTTTGCGCATGAGTGCGAGAGCTACCAGTCTTGGCTATAAAGCGTCGCATGAAGCTGTCGAGGCTGTGCTGCTGCTGCTGGGTCAATCCACCGCTAGCGGATTTCCGCACGGGTTTGTACGGCCCAAACCGCTGGAATGTTGGCTTGATGTCAACTGCGATAATCGGCTGCGCAGGATTGGCTGTGGCTGTGGCTGTGGATGTGGATGTGGATGTGGATGTCGCTGTGGCTGCGGGCGTGACGCTGGCGACTGGCGTCTGGTCGGCAAGTTGGACTGGCAACTGGGGGGCAGACGCAGTTGTATAAGCCGGATTGCCATTAGCAGACGCATTGCCGCTGACGTGCGCCAATCGCTGATCGCTGAGCAGTTGGAGCTGCAGGGCCATCAGTTGATTCTGTTGCGTAATGATCTGTTCCAACCCCGACGCAGAACTGCGAGACTGAGGGTTGGTAACTCGCAGCGATGCTGCGTCAGGCGGTGGAACTGGCTCACCCGCAGGCTGTGACACCGGTTGCTGTAATAGGTCTGCGTACACGCTCTGAGAAGAGCCGTTGCTGGCTGCGTTGGGCCGCCGAGCGGCTGATGGCAGAGCCGTCAGCACAGGAGGAGCCTGGGCAGCTATCCCGCCTGCCAAAACAGCGACTGATGCAAGTGCCTCGCCTACTTTCGGCGAAGCGTCCTCGATAGCTGGTGCGCGCTCCACAGCCGCCGTGGGCACGACACGCGACGTCGGCGAGTGGCTCGCCACGTAGCTGATCAGCGCCTCGATAGTGGGAATCTCTTCGATCAGTTGCCGGAACGTAATCTTGACCTTCAGTTGATTCTTGATCTTCTGCGTGAACTGGATCAAAAACAGAGAATCAAACCCCAACTCCACAAAGGAGGCTCGTCGGTCGAGTTCTTGCAGCTCCAAACCCGAAGCGTCATTGAGACTCTTGGCGAGTGCTGTTTCTGCGGCAGGGATTGCATCGTGGATCATGATCTAGAACTCGTAAAATTAAAGCGTGTACATCTAGCCAAGACGGCGAAGGGAAAAATGGAGTGGGTTGGAAAGTAGAGGCCGCCGCAGCTCATTTGCGGAACAATTTCTTGCGCGTGGTTAACCTTCTTCAAGGCCCTACGCTAGCGCGTTAGGCTGGCGATGCAGGAGGCCCTACGCTAGCGCGTTAGGCTGGCGATGCAGAGGGTAAAAATAATTCAGGAGCGCCAGGTGCGCAATTGCTGCTCCATCACATGCAGTTGTTGCTGGATCACACGACGAGTCATTTCGTCTAATTCTGGTTCGTTGTTCATGTTGATCTCGGCGGCGGGAGAACATGGGGTGCCCTGCGCGGGCAACGGCAGAGCAGGGGACTGTGCCGCCTGCGGTGTCATAACTCGCTCGTCTGCACTAACGCTCACTGAGCTGCCAGCCTTAGCACTCGCGTCTGGCACCTGCTCGGGGCAGGGCAGTTGCTGCGTGCAGGCAACCGGCTGCGTGCAGGCAACCGGCTCAGCGGCGGGGGATGGCTCGGAAGCTGGCTCGAGCCAATACCGCAGCCGCTCAACGGGATACACCGGCAAGTGCAAGCGGCGGCGTTGTTGCTGCTGAAACTGAGCCTTCCAGTCTACATTGACACCGGCCTGCCACAAGCGACCGATGGCTAAGAACAGGTGTTCTCTGGCCGATGTAGTCTGCTGGGCATGTGGCAGCGAGGACAACACGGCTTGCTCTGCGTCGCGCTGCGGATGCTGCCTCGCAAGCGT
>JBEBXX010000123.1:0-6693 GCA_040391435.1 Aureliella helgolandensis
CTCCCCGTTTGTCCCCTACCTCACTGCCCTGGCCAAACCAACGCTGCTGCAGGCGTTTGCCTTCGAGAACCCACGCTAGCGCGTTGGGCTGGCAATTCTGCAGCCGAAAAAAGCCGCGCGACACGTTTAAGCGTCGCGCGGCCAATGTGAGGAGCAACTATTCTTTGGAGCTTACCCTACGTAACGTACATTTATTCGCTCAGCTACTGGGCCGCTTATCGCAGCAGCGACAGCACGTTCTGTGGATTCTGGTTGGCGATGCCCAGTACCGAAGTACCCGACTGGACCAGGATCTGAGCGCGTGTCAGTCGCGCCGATTCGGCCGCGAAGTCAGCATCGCGAATCGAGCTTTCAGCTTCCGTCAAGTTGGCCACGGTGTCATTGAGCGACGCCAAGTTGCTTTCCAAGGTGGTGGACTGGAACGCTCCCAAGCGACCGCGAAGGCTAGTGACTTTATTGATCACTTCATTGATCACTTCCGCAGCGCCATTGGGATCTTTGGACAACGACTTGTCTTGACCACTCCCCAGCTCGTACAGGCGGCCGCTGGTGCCACCCAGGCTGCTGGTCGAAACGCTGCCGATGCCCAAGCGAGCTTGTTGGTTGCTCACTACGTCGCCACCTAGCTGGAACTTGGCACCACCACCACTGATCGTGAAGCTGATGTTCGTCGCGTTGGCAGCGGGATCGAGGGTCATGCTCATGTCGAGTGTCGAGGTGTTGATCGACAACTGATTCCCGTTGCCGTCGGCTTTGACGCCGTTGATGCGTGCTTGGATGTCGGTGCCCGTGCTGCGAATGGCACTCAAGCTGGATTTGAATGTTCCGCCCGTGCCTTCGCTGATGACGTTTACTGAAACTTTGGCGTCACTGCCGTACTCCGAGCTGTTGAGTTTGAGCCCGCCCGAGGCAGTGTAAGTGCTGGTTACACCCGTCGCGTCGCTCACCAAATTCACAGCCGCTGCGATCTGTTCGCCCGTGGTTCCCGCTTGGAAATTGAAGCTCTCAGCACCCGTTGAACCGACCAGTTCAAAGACCACCGCTGCGGTCAACTGCTCACCACCCGAGTAGCCCGTGTTGAGCGCTGCATTGGCATTGCCCGCGTCGAAGCTAACTCCCGCACCACCAGTAGAGCTAAACAGTGCCGTTGCCGCTGCACCGTCGACAGTGTGACTGTCGATAATGGTGGCCAGGGCGGAAGCGGTTTGCGGCGCCGAGCTGTCGATGGTCACCGTCAGCGTCTTGTCGGCGGTGGTGTAGTTGGCTGCATTGGCAGAGCCAGAGACGAACTTGATCTGCACGTCGTTGTAGGCCTTGCCGCTGTTGGCTGCCGTGATGCTCAAACCGTCGGCAACCGTAGCAACGGTGACCGCTGCGGGTGCACCCGTGTTGGTGCCCGCGGCTGCGGCACCTGTGGCGACCAGCCCTTCGATGCCGTTCAGAGCAGTCTGAATGGTTTGGGCATTGGCCGTACCCGTGGTGGCGGTAAAGTCGCCGCTGATCGTCAGCACGCCCGAGCTGGAATCAAAGCTGGCCGCTCCCGTGGCGTCTGATCCAGTAGTTTGAGTGAACGCCACGCTAGTTAGCGCTGCGGGCCCAGTTAGTGCGATGGTTTGACCGCCGATAGCGATCGAAGCCGTCTTAGTTTCGCCAGTGCTAGCTGTGGCCGCAGCAGCCGCTGCAATCGGATTATTGGTCAGTTCAGCCTTGGTGGCGGCGCGGGCGACGTCCACGCTAACGGCCATGCTACCCGTAGCACCCAAGTTGGCTTGCTGGATTTGGAAGTCGGTCACGGCCGCGTTGCTGTTGGCATTGCTCACAAAGTCCAACGAGCCATCGATCAACTTGCGACCTTGGAAGGTAGTGGTTTGAGCGATGCGGTTGATGGCCTCAAGCGAGCTGTCGACTTGCAGTTGGTTGGCCGCAATTTCGTCATCGCTCAGGGCACCGGTATTAGCCGCTTCGACCACTAGACCGCGAATGTCGTTGAGCAGCGAACTGACTTGACCCAGCGCACTGTCGGCGGTGGCGATGATTTGGCTGGCGCGCTGTGTATTGGAGATGCCTTTGTTCAGCGCGGTAATGTCGCTACGCAAAGCTTCACTGGCGATCAAACCCGCCGGGTCGTCCTTGCCGGTGTTGATTCGCAGGCCGGTGCTCAAGCGAGTCAGCGAGGTTTGCAAATCGCTATTGGTTTTGTTCAGGCGATTTTGCGCGACGAGTGAACTTACGTTCGTGTTGATTCTAGTCATTTCTCAGTATCTCCAAGAGATCGGGTCGGAAAGTGTGAAATACGCTGGTCAAGGCCGCGGTCACAGCTTTTTCAAGTCAGCCATCTGATGGGTCGACCTGGTGAAGCGGCTGGGCCTTGGCGTTTTCGCGACCCGTACACAAAGTCGACGAGAGCTTTGTTCGGCATCGCACTGGTTGAAAGTGAAAGGTTGAAAACCTCCACCTCCTTAAACTTGCCAAACCATAGATCGAAATAAATGACACGGCATTTGATAGGAACCAGAAATTCCAAGATAACTATTCGCGTTTGACTCATCTAACCCAGCTTCAACGACGCAACCATCACAAACCTCCCGCTCTGCCCGCTCGCTCTGCGCGCTTGAGCTTTACTTCCGATAAAAACGCCTGTCGAAATATATCGCCACATTCCGCCTGAGACTCCCGTGCATTTGGAATAACTGGGATAAATTAACACCGCAAAATCTACGACATTCCAAAACTGTGCAAGCCAATCGATGCTGGCTTGTCATCCATGGGATCCCTAAAAGCATCCTGGGCATGCTCCTGTACGCGGTCATTTCATGCACTTCGGCTTGACTTGGGAGAGCTAAAACTGCTCTAAGTGCAAAATCCATTCGCACCCAAAGGGAGGCCAGAGCATGTCCAATAATTCCACTCGATCCGATAAACAGTTGGCGATCGCCCGCGAAGTCTGCCAACGGTTGGCGGAAAAACTGGACAGCAAAATCTCGGTCCGCCTGTGGGACGGCTCGGTCCATCCGCTCGGCTCAGCCGTGCTCGATGGCTACGAAATCTCGATCTCCGGTCCGGGCGTGATCGGTGCCATGCTGCGCCGCCCCACCGCCGAGAATCTACTGTGCCTGTACGCCCGCGGGCACGTCGATTTCCATGGCGCGAACGTCGTCGAATTTATGCGGACCGCCCGTGTCAAAGGTTCTAGACGGCGAGCGCGTTCTATCCCCAAGTCGCTAATCGCCAAGGCCTTGTTCAACTTCCTATTCGCGCGCGACGTACAAGCCGCCAGCGGCCTGAGGTTCGAAGGCGACGATCTAGGACATCACCGCAAACAATCGGACAATCGCGACTTTATCAAATTTCACTACGACATCGGCAACGAGTTCTACCAACTGTTTCTCGACCCACAGATGGTCTACAGTTGCGCGTATTTTCGCTCGTGGGATGACAGCCTAGAACAGGCACAGCTCAATAAGCTGGACATGATCTGCCGCAAATTGCAGTTGAAGCCGGGCGATCGCATGCTCGACATCGGTTGCGGTTGGGGCGCGTTGATCTGCTACGCAGCCGAACAATACGGCGTGACTGCCCATGGCATTACCCTGTCTGACGCGCAACTGGAAATTGCCCAGCAGCGAATCGCCGAGCGTGGCCTGAGCGGCCGGGTCACTGCGGCCATCTGCGACTACAACGACGTGCAAGGCGAGTTCGACAAGGTCTCCTCCGTCGGTATGGCCGAACACGTGGGTATTAAAAACCTACCAAACTACTTGCACAAAGTTCGCTCTGTGCTGGTCCCCGGCGGCTTGTTCCTGAACCACGCCATCACGCGTCCAGCCAAGAGTAGCGCCCGCAGGTTCAACCGCAAAAACGCTGAACGCCGCCTGCTGACCAAGTACATTTTCCCCGGCGGTGAACTGGATCATCAAGGCCATGTACTCGACAGTATGGAGGCAGGCGGTTTTGAAGTGCACGATGTCGAAGGCTGGCGCGATCACTATGGGCTGACCTGCGAGCACTGGGCGCGGCGCCTACAGGCCAACAGCGCTGAGGCTATCCGCATGGTCGGCGACGAGAAGTACCGCATGTGGCTGTTGTACTTGGGAGGCGTCGCCATGGCGCTGCAAGACGGTTCGGCTCGCATTTTTCAAACCGTAGCTAGCCACCGAGCAGGCCGCGGACATTCTGGTCTGCCGCCCACCCGCGAGCATTTATACGCGCTCGACAATCCGCAGCACCAATCCCGCGCAGCGTAGACGCTGGCCAAACCGCGGTTTAGCGCGCTGCAGCGACACCGTCGACGGGCAGCGTAGCGTTCCAGGCGAGCACGGCTTTCGTCAGCCGTTTGGTAATCTTGGGATGATCTTGGGCGACATTATTGGCTTCGCCTATGTCTTGCGTCAGATCGTACAACTGAGCGTTTTCACCTTGGATGTTGCACAACAGTTTCCACTCGTTATCCCGCACGGCCAAATCCGGTGCCGGGTCTTTAGGCTTCCCCGGGCGATCTGGTGGACGTCGCCAAAACAACGGCTCGGTGCGCTGCCCCGTCGTCTTGCCGAGCAAGGCTGCTAACAGGTCCTCTCCGTCGCACTGGTAATCCTCAGGCGACTCGACCCGACACAGGTTCATCAGGCTGGCCACAAGGTCCACACTGGATACGATGGTCGTGTCGTTAGTCGAGCCCTCAGCAGCAGCGTCGATCAAACTCGGCCCCCAAACGACTAATGGGCTGCGAATGCCCCCTTCGTACAGGCTCCCCTTCTCGCCGCGCAATGGGCCTCCGCTGCCGGCCCCCGGCTCGTGGCCATTGTCGCTGGCCAGAATGATCAGCGTGTTATCCCGCAGACGCGGGTCGTTGCGCACTCGATCAAACAGGGCTCCCAATTGCTGATCCATAGTTTCGAGAACAGCCAAGTAGAGCGTTCGCTTGGCTTCGTCACCCCGCAAGGCCTCAGGCGGGAAGAAGGGCGAGTGGACGTCATCGGGCCAGACGTTGACATAGAATGGCCGCTGCTGCTCAGCGGCTTGTTCGATAAACTCCAGCGTGCGGTCCACGAAACGCTGCGTGATCTTCGAGCGATCCTCCCACTGGATCGGCCCTCGTCCCAGGTCGGCACTTCCCAAGTCATGCCGCTTGGGCTCTTGCCCATCGTAGGCATAGCACAGCGGAAGTACGCGAGGTCCCAGACCTTCGAAGTTGGTGAGCGATGCGTCGAAGCCATACGCGTTAATCAGCGGCGCTTCTCCTACGTAGCGATGACCTCCCATATGCCACTTCCCAAAATGCCCAGTGGCATAGCCGGCCTGCGAGAGCATCCGCGGCAAGGTGGGTACAGTTGGGTCCAACCACTGTGCCATTCCGCGACGGTCGTTCAATTCTCGCCTAGCCAAGTAGGATGTGATGCGATGCCGAGCCGGATAATTGCCCGTCGTAAGCGCCGTGCGCGAGGGAGAGCAGATTGGCGAATTGACGTAAAAGTTGGTGAACCGCAGCCCCTCGCTGGCCAGCCGGTCGATGTTCGTCGTCTCGATCGCTTGCCCTCCAAAGCACGATAGGTCCTGCCAGCCCATGTCGTCGATGAAAACCGTGATGATGTTGGGAGGCGCCTTATCGCGGGGCAACAGAGTAGGCATACCGAACACGGTAGGCTGATCGCCCTGCTCGCGGAGCCATGTGTCGAGTTGGCCGCGCAATTGCTGCAACTGCTCGGCGTGTTCGGGAGCCAGGGCAAGGTTGTGCACTTCGTCTGGATCCGCTGTCAGATCGTATAGCTCTTCGGCCGGACGCTGTTGATACCGCAGGACTTTGCGCGCAGCGTCGGGATCGGTTTGCGCCCGCTCTACCCAACTGGTCCAGTAAGCGTGTTCCCCTTTGACTTTAGTAACGTGCGTGTCGAATCGAAATTCGGGGTAGAGATTGCGGATGTACTTAAATTGCTTGGTACGCACGCTGCGCGACGGGTAGACGTTGAAATTTCCATCGCCGCTGTGAGTCGTAAAGATTTCGCTGCGATGCTCGTCTGTCTGGCCCGTCAGGACGGGCAGCAGCGATCGACCGTCGAGCGCTTCGGGGAGCGGCGCGCCGACGGCTTGAAGCACGGTGGGGAGCAGATCGAGCCACGATACCATGGCATCGGAGGTCGACTGCGGGGCGACGTGTCCGGGCCAGGAGACGATCAGCGGAGTGCGTATGCCGGCATCGTACAGATTCCACTTTGCGAACGGCCACTGAGCGCCGTGGTCGCTGGTATGGATGAAGAGTGTGTTCTGTCCCAGCTTTTCATAGGCGGCGTCGTAGACGCTGCCCAGTTCACTGTCCATCGTCAGAATGGCTTGGTAGTACTTGGCTCGGGCCCGTTTTGTTTCTGGAGTTTTAACGTGAGTGCTGGGGATGTCTATTTTGTCTAGCGGAATGTCCGTTGCCGCGGGCCACGGGACGTGCGGCCAATTGGTCCCCACAAACAGGCATAGAGGTTTGTGGCTGCTGCGGTTGTTCAGCCACTTCACGGCCTCGGCCACGGCAACGTCGTCGTGATAGCTGAAATGCTTGGCTAGATCAAAGCCATACTCGGGCGTCTGCGCGTAGTGTCCGACCTTGCCAAATGCAACGACCTCGTATCCTTGCTCCTGCAGGTAGGCTGGGAATTTCTTCAGATCGGCGCGTGGCCGCGCATGATTAGCTTCGGCACCATTATGTGCCGG
>JBEBXX010000124.1:0-6612 GCA_040391435.1 Aureliella helgolandensis
CGCACGCGTTGGTAGGTGAGTTCTTGAGATGCGGGGAGGGAGACGCGGAGCGTGAAAGCACGTGAACTAAATAACTTGGGGATTCCCAAGGGACCGGCCATGCACGCCGCCTTGGAGGCGGTCAAGCGCGCGGCGGCGACTGGGCTAAAGAAAACAGCCATGCGCGAACAGATATCAGCCGTTGTCTCAGCCCCGGATGGTTTTGTCGATCAACCGCTGTGGGGCGGGCTGGCCAGCGCGCTGGCTGGTGTGTTCGAAGCTCAATCGCGTTTCGAAGAACGGCAGCAGCCCGCTCCATGGCGGCTGTGGGGAGATGACCTGGAGCCGGGTGCTGTGGCTCAGATGGCCAACGCGTGCACGTTGCCGATCAGCGTTCGCGGCGCGTTGATGCCCGACGCGCATCAAGGTTACGGCTTGCCAATCGGCGGAGTCTTGGCCACGCACAATAGCGTCATACCGTACGCCGTGGGAGTCGACATCGCCTGTCGCATGAAGCTCTCGGTGCTCGATATGCCCGTTGCTGCCCTGGAGGAGCAGCCCGATCGCCTGCGCGGTGCGATCGACCGCGAGACACAGTTTGGCGTGGGAGCTTCGTTTCGCCGCCCGCGGCAGCATCCGGTCATGGACGCCGACTGGACTGTCTCGCCGATCACGCTGCAGAATCGCGACCGAGCCTGGAAGCAACTGGGGACGAGCGGTAGCGGCAATCACTTTGTTGAGTTCGGCACGCTGACTCTTGAGGGCGACGACCTGGGGCTCAGCGCGGGTACCTACTTGGCCTTGCTCAGCCACAGCGGGTCGCGCGGAACGGGCGCGGCGGTGTGCGATTATTACAGCCGGGTAGCCCGCGAGTCACGTCCTGAGCTACCGCGCGAACTGAGCACGCTCGCCTGGCTAGATCTCGATTCGCAGGCGGGGGCGGAGTACTGGGCGGCTATGAATTTGATGGGTCAGTACGCAGCCGCCAACCACGCTTGCATCCACCGCGAAATTGTGCGGCATCTGGGTGTCGAAGTATTGGCTGACATCGAGAACCACCACAACTTCGCTTGGAAAGAGGTCCACGACGGCCAGGAATTGGTCGTGCATCGCAAGGGGGCGACCCCGGCTGGCAAAGGTGTGCTGGGCATTATTCCTGGCTCGATGGCAACGCCCGGCTACGTGGTTCGCGGCAAAGGTGTCGAGGCCTCGCTGCTGAGCGCGTCGCACGGGGCTGGACGCAGGATGAGCCGCACTGCAGCCAAGGCCAAGTTCAGTTGGCGGGATGTGAAGCGTCTGCTCGATGAGCGCGGCGTCACGCTCATGTCGGCCGGGCTAGACGAAGTTCCGATGGCTTATAAGGACATCGATAAAGTCATGGCCGCACAGAGTGATCTAGTGGAAACCGTGGCTCGCTTCGATCCGCGGCTGGTCAAGATGGCTCAGGCCGGCGAGCGGCCCGAGGATTGAGCCTGGCGATCTACTTAGCATCGTGCGGGAAATAAGTGTCTGATAGTCGCCGAACCGCTCCGCCGGTTCGTTGTATTACTTCCGATCGACGGAGTGATCGTGCGACTATAGGTTTCCGCACGATGCTTAGGGCTTCAGCTCGGCGAAGCGAATGTCTTTGAATTCTGCCCACATGGGTTTGCCAGCGTGCAGTTGCAAACCCAACTTGCCTGAGGTCAAGGCCAGTTCTGGAGCATCGGTGAAGTCTAGAATCAAGCGTCCATTCATATAGTGGCGCAGGCGACGTCCCTGGGCGATGATGACCACTTCGTTCCAGTCATCGAGCCGAAACAGCTCGCGAAATTGCGAGTCGTCGATGAGCGTGGCGGTGACTTCTTTTTTGCCGTCCACTATGTGCGCCTGCTCACCCACCAGGCAGATTCGGCCGCGACCGGCCAGTCCTTCGCCGTAGATGAAACCCGATACGTCGGGGAAATCTAGCTCGTTGCGCAGTTCGTGTTGGTAGCCACGCAAGACCCACGCGTTGGAAACCTGCTGGGGGTCGATGTGCTGTGAGCGATATTGAATCCCTGAGTTGTTGGTCGCGTTGCAACGGAACGACAATCGCAGTTCAAAATCGCCAGTGGTCCCGTTTTGCCAGATCAGAAATGTATTGCCTTTGGCCGCCTGCGCGGTGGTCGTCTCGCCGTGGATGACTCCCTCGCGAACGCTCCACAGCCGATCGTCGCCGTCCCAGCCGGCCAAGCTTTCGCCATCAAAAATGGGTTTCAGCTCGGGCGATTCTGGCGGAGCCAGTTGTGCGGTTGGGCCAGTCGCGAGTTGCGAGCTTGGCTGAGTTTCTTGAGCGGTGCTGGGCGTTGTCATAGCCGCCACTGCTAGCAGCAGCGCGATGCAGCCCAGGGGCAGGTCAGACGAAGGTAGAACGAGTGTGCGCATGGGTGTTCTTTCCAGTGGAGGTTGGCAGGCGCTGCACGCCGCAACTAAGGCTTAAGTGGCAGTCAGCCCGTAAGCCTGTGGACCTGTAAGCCCATGAGACGTGCTCGCGTGATTTAAAGTGAGACTACGAGCGGCTACCATGATAATCTAAACTGCAGCAGTCGGCGACAGTTCGGCTGCAGGTACCAGCCTGCTGCCCAGTGAAGCTCTTCGCCGTCGGCGGGCGAATCGAGCAGGCTGCATAAAGCGATTTGGGCAGTGGTGGATATGGCTTATCAAATCTACAATGGGTTTTCACTGCATACTTAGCCAAGTCCTATGATCGGAGAGATTCTTGTGTTGCATGCCGTAATTATGGCTGGTGGTTCGGGAACCCGCTTTTGGCCAGCCAGCCGCGAGAAGTACCCCAAGCAACTTCTCAATCTGGTGGGTGATAACACCATGCTCCAGGCTACCTTCGAACGCTTGGCCGGCCTGATCTCTCCCGAACACACGTTGGTTATGACCAATCAACATTTGGTGGGACCGGTGCGCGAGCAGTTGCCCAACGTGCCACCAGAGCAAATCATCGGGGAGCCGATGAAGCGGGACACCGCAGCTTGTATTGCACTTGCGGCGTCGATGATCGCCGAGGCAGATCCTGAAGCGATCATGTTGGTCCTGCCCGCCGACCATGTGATCAATACTCATCAGCAGTTCCAAGACTGTATGCGGCAGGGCATGCAGTTGATCCAGCAGTCCCCTAGTCGCCTGGTAACGTTTGGCATTCGGCCGGCCTACGCGGCCGAATCGTTTGGCTATGTGCAGCGCGGCGAGCCGCTGAGCGATTCCAACGTGGCTGGCGCGTACCGCGTGAAGGCGTTTCGTGAGAAGCCCGACCGTCAGACCGCCGAACTATATCTGCAGTCTGGCAGCTACGATTGGAACAGTGGTATTTTCATGTGGCGGACCGCTACCATTTTGGAAGCTCTGCGGAAATTCGAACCGGAGATGATGAAGCGGATCGATGCCATCTCCGCCACCATGGGCACGCCCGCGTTTGCCCATACGCTGCAGAGTGAATTTGCGAAGATCGCCGGCCGCTCGATCGATTACTCGGTGATGGAACGCTACCACGACGTGGCCGTCATCGAAGCTCCCTTTCGCTGGGATGACGTGGGTAGTTGGCAGTCGATCGGGCGCTTGACCGAGCCCGATGAGCAAGGCAATTGCGTGCGTGGTCGCTACCTGCCCATCCAGTCGCAGCGGATGATCGTCTACGGTGCCGAAAACCATCTGCTAGTGACGATCGGCATGCAGGACGCCATTATCGTGCACACCCCGAACGCTACGTTGGTAGCTCCCAAAGAAGCTGAGGAGCAAGTTCGCGAGGTGGTCAAGCAGATCCAGTCGCGCGGCTGGGATGATTTCCTATAAAGCGTGCGCGATGGGCGCTGATCGCTCCGCCGATCCGTTGGTTGGGCGCGCTACGGAATGCTCGCGCGTTGTTAGGCTGAAAACTTGTGTAGATCTGGCGGCTGCGGAAAGCGGAGTGGGCATGTGGGCTGTAGAAACAAAAGGCTTGAGCAAGAGCTACGGCAGCAACCATGCTTTGGCTGACTGCGACCTGCAGATCCCCAGCGGATGCGTGTTCGGCCTACTAGGCCCGAACGGGGCGGGCAAGAGCACATTGTTGCGGACGCTGCTGGGCTTCTTGTATCCCACGCGTGGCACGGGAGCCATTGCGGGTTTTGATATCGTCAATGACCGCCTGCGGGCTCGCCAGCAGGTTGCCTACTTGCCCGGCGACGCGCGGCTCATGCGCTCCATGCGGGGTGGCAGCTTGCTGCGCTGGTTTAGTGGACTGCATCCGCATGGCTCATGGCCTGCCGCGCAGGTCGTGGCCCAGCGACTGGAACTGGATCTCACTCGCCGAGTCATGTTTATGTCCACGGGCATGCGCCAAAAACTGGCGCTGTCGATTGTGCTGGGCTGCCAGGCTCCGATTATTGTGCTGGATGAACCCACGGCGAACTTAGATCCCACCGTCCGCCACACCGTGCTGCAGTTGCTCCGCGAGATTCGCGGGCAGGGTCGGAGCGTGGTGCTCTCCTCGCATATCTTCAGCGATATCGATGAGACGTGCGACCATGTCGCCATCTTGCGGGCCGGCGAAATCGTTGCTCGAGTAGACGTGCCCCTGCTGCAGTACTCGCATTGGGTGAGTGGGCGGCTGCCGGCCAGCTTCGAGAGTGGCTGGGCGAGCTCCTCGCAGCAGTGGTTAAAACAGTTCGAACCGCAGACGCTCTTGTTGGCGCACCTCATCGATCAAGTGTCGCCCACCGAGAGGCGAATTCAGTTGCAACTGACGGGCGAACCGCAGCAGTGGTTTAGCTGGGTAGCGGCCCTGCAACTGCAAGACTTGCAAATTGAGCGGGGTGGGATTGGTTCGATATACCGCCGCTATCATCATCAAGCTGAGGCGGTATGACACGACTGCTACTTCAAAAGGCTTTTTACGAGTCTGCGTTGCTGCTGGCCGCATGCGCGAGTCTGCTGTTTTTGTTCTGCTGGATCCGAGTGTGGGTTGTGTGCCAGTTCGATTTGCAGCAGTTGCAAGGAATCATCGAGCAATTGAGAAGGTTCGAACGCTTTATCCCGGTTCCGCTGGAACAATTGCTGACCTATAGCGGCAGCATCGCCATGGTTTTCCACGAACCAATTTTGATCCTGTGTGTGTTGGTGTGGTCCATTGCACGCGGCTCGGACGCTGTTAGCGGCGAAATCAATCGTGGTACGCTGGAGATGCTCTTAGCTCAGCCGGTCGGTAGACTGCGGTGGTTGGCATGCCATACGTCGGTGTGCATCGTGGGGCTGATCGGCCTGTGTGGTGTGTGCTGGCTGGGGCTCGCGTGCGGGGTCCACACGTTGTCGGTGCAGCAACAGGTAGCTCCCACGCTCGAAGTCTCACTGCCGTTTCTGCCGTGGAAAGTACCGCTGCAAGTCGGCCCGTCACAGCCTGTCGAGACACCGCTGGCAACGTATGTGGACGCCAATCAGTTCATCGCTCCGACCTGCAATTTATTTGCGATGAGCTTTTTTGTATTGGGACTGAGTCTGTTTTGCAGCAGTTGGGACCGGTACCGCTGGCGAACGCTGGGAATCGTTATGGGCATCTTCATCGTGCAGTTTCTATTGCAAATTTTTAGTAAGGCCACAGATGCGACCGCTTTTGTCGGGAGCTTTACCTTTCTGAGTGCCTACAATCCGGATGCCATGGTTCATTTTGCCAGCCAGGTGCCGTCGGCGGAGTGGTGGCTGTGGGTTCCCGCGGACGCGCGCTCGAAGAGCTGGCCTCACGCGCTGGGACCGTTGGGGATGACACTGGTGCTGTTGTTCGGAGGCGGGCTGTGGATGCTGCTGGCCGCGTGGCGCTTTCGCACGCGCGATATCCCTGCGCCACTGTAAGCGATCACGCGTCCGTAGCCCCTGGAATGAAGCGGCCAATTAACTCAGGAGAAACAACCCATTTCTAATCAACATCACTTACCACCTTCGACGGTTGAACTGTGTGCTCGGCTGCGCGACGCGGCGGGGCCACTGGATATCAGTGGCGCTTGGCCGCGCGCGCAGATGCAGTGGTGTGCCGAGCTGGGATTGTTCCGTTGGTTTATTCCTGAGGCTTACGGCGGATGGGGCTGGAGCGAGGCGCAGATGCTGGAAGGGTATCTGGCGATCAGCCAGAGCTGTTTGACGACCGCTTTTGTGATCACGCAGTGGCACGCCGCCTGTCGCCGCATCGTGGCCAGCCAGAACCAGTCGCTCAAGCAGCGGCTGCTGCCCGAACTAGCCAGCGGAGAGAAATTCGCGACGGTGGGAATCAGTCACTTGACCACTAGTCGACAGCATGTCGCCAAGCCGGTGCTGACGGCTGAGCTGCTCGAGGATGGAGGCATGTTGCTCGACGGCTATAGCCCCTGGGTAACGGCCGCGCCGGCCGCCGATGTAATTGTCCTCGGCGCGACTCTTGCAGATGGGCGCCAGGTTCTGATTGCCCTGCCGGCACAGCGATCGGGAGTGCAGCCGGGCCCCGGGCAGTCACTGATGGCGCTCACCGCCAGCCGTACCGATCAAGTGAAACTGCAGCAGGTGCGCATTGACGCTGAAGAGATCTTGGCCGGCCCAGTCGAGGATGTCATGAGCCGCAACACGGGCGGAGGGGCAGGCGGACTGCAGACGTCGACCTTA
>JBEBXX010000125.1:0-6506 GCA_040391435.1 Aureliella helgolandensis
GCGACCGCTCCAGGCAGAAATCCTTTGCGATCTGTGCGCCCTTTTGCGGCCACATCGGCCGGCGCTGGGAGATGCTGGCCACAAGAGAACACAAAGAACACCAAAGGCATGCCACACAGCAAATACTAGCGAATGCCGCTCGCGGAAGCAGCGACCGCTCCAGGCAGAAATCCTTTGCGATCTGTGCGCCCTTTTGCGGCCACATTAGCCCCCATTTCGCGGCGACGCTGAACCACTGGCGGCATGCACTGGTACGAAATACAACTCAACTACCGTTTTCAGGTTGTCGATGATGGGTACGATAACGGCAGTCTACCCTGTCGCCAATTTGCTCCAGACACGCAGAGATACTCATAATGACCGAACGCGCCCACTCGAAGTACCAGCAGAAAGTTATCAAACGCTACTATGACAACATCGATAACATCGGTCTGCAACGCGCCCAAGAGCTGGTGACCGAATTGTATTTATCCGAAGGTAAGAAGCGGGCCAAAGTCTGGGAGGCCCTTGCCAAGAGCCTCGAGCAAGCCGGCGTGCCCGCCTCGCAAATCGCTCACCTGCGCGAACAGGACAACCCGGAATTGGTGGCCAAGTTGCTCACTGAAAAACTCTAACCCACTCTCAGGTTGGATGCTCTTTCCAGCGCAACGGCGCCACTTAAGGCCCAAGCTGATTCTTGTGCCGCAAAATATGGTGATAGTGCTGCGCGAATCGATGCGCCTCATCGCGGACATATTGCAGCAGCCGCAGGCCAAATCCATGCCGGCTGAGCTTGAGTGGTTCGGACTGGCCGGGCAAGAAGATCTCCTCGTCGCGTTTGGCTAGTGACAGCAGCGTGGGAGGCGTGATGCCCTGGTCGCGAAAAGCGGCCAGTGCCGCGCTCAGTTGGCCTTTGCCACCGTCGATCAGCAACAGATCGGGAAAGCTCTCCTGATTGTCGCTCAGGCGTCTGAAGCGACGCGAGATGACTTCATGAATACTGCGAAAGTCATCTACTCCCGCCACGTTCTGTATTTTGTAGCGGCGGTAGCCCGGTTTAAAAGGGAGTCCATCGATGAACTGCACTAAGCTAGCCACGGTCTCGGTACCGCCTAGATGGGCGATGTCGACCCCTTCGATAACTCGCGGTTGCTTGTCGAGCTTGAGAACCTTCTGCAGCCCAGCCAAGCCCTTCTTAGGGTCGATGTAAAACACTTCGGGCTGCACGTGCGTATCGAGCTCACCACGTTCGTCCAGGCGCTCGAGCATATTGATCTCATCGCGCAACCGGGCCGCCTTCTCATACTTGCGCTCTTGGGCCGCGTCCTGCATCTCCTTGTGCATCTCTTTCAGCAGGCGTTTTTGCCCCCCTTCCAAAAAGGTTTGCAAACGCCGGATATCCTGCCGGTATTCCTCCTGGCTAATTCGCAAATTGCACGGCGCGGTGCACTGCCGAATAGAAGCCAGCAAGCATGGCCGAAACCACCTCCAGCGCTCGTCGTCCGCGTTAATGTCCAGTGAACAGGTGCGGAACTTAAAAATTTTTTGCAAAGCCGAGATGGCTCCGCGCAGCGCCCCCGCGCTGGCAAACGGCCCGTAGAGCTTCACGCCCGATGAGGGTGGTTCGCGAGTCAGCTCGACGCGCGGGAAATCCTCGCGAGTAGTGATCATCAAGTACGGAAAACTCTTGTCATCCTTCTGCACTTTGTTGTGCTTGGGCTGCACATCTTTGATCAGCCGGCTCTCTGTCAACAACGCGTCAACCTCGCTAGCACACTCCAGAAAGTCGATGTCGCAAACCTCGCCGATCCAGCCCGCCGTGCGCTGTTCCAATTGTGCCGCTTTGAGGAAATAACTCCCTGCCCGGCTGCGCAGATTCTTGGCTTTGCCCACATAGATTACCCGCCCAGCCTGATCCTTCATGAGATATACGCCGGGCGTCTGCGGAAACGAACGCACCTTCTGCGCAGCAGTGCGAAAGCCTACGGCATCCTCTGCAGTGTGTGGAGTATCCGGATCAGCCGCCGGCGGCACGGAGCAGGGAGCGTGGCGGTCGGGGAGAGGCTCCAAAGCAGACAAGCGACATTCCTTTTATATGCTTAGCTCAGCATCCAGCCCAAAAACTACCGCGACCATACCCTCCCGCTTGCGGCAGCTCGCCTGGCAGCGGTGGGGATCACAAGCTTGCACAGCTTGAGTTGATGCCGACCGTTGGACGCGATGCTTGGTGGAAACGGTGTGACACAGTCTATGATACGTGAACATCCCCTTGCCTGGCTTCACTGACCAACCAAAAAACTCTGACGAGTTTGGCCGTTGGACGCCTGCGACGTCTTCTGCAAAACCATCCGCTAGGGCTATGATAGCGAATTACAAATTACCTCCACTCTACGGAAGATACCATGTCCGAGCAGGAACCTGTCGATTTGGGTGGCTTGATCGCCGATGCGGCCGAAGCCAACGATGCCACCGTGGCAGAAAATATCATTCGCAGCGGCGAATTCATCGTCTTCCAGCAAATCGATATGGAGAGTGGTGAAGTCGAAGAGGACGAAGAGGGAAATTTTAGCGTGGTGCTGGCCGAAGTCGACGAGGAACTGGCGGTCGTCTGCTTCAGCAACCAAGAGGCCGCCGACGTCTTCGCTCAAGAGATCGGCGAAGATCTGCCCGAAGGCCAAGAGCTGCCCGCCGTCATGATGGATGGCAATATGCTCATCGATGGTCTCCCAGAGGATTGTGGCCTGCTGGTCAACCCAGGGACCGATTTCGAGAGCTTCTTCCCGCCCGGTTGCTTCCTGTGGGAAGACGAAGACGAGGAGGATGCCGCCGATTTCCCCGACGACGAAGAGTGATTCGTGGGATGTTGCGTGGGAACTGGCGCAGCCGCGGAGTGTCAAGTGAGACTCAGGCAAGTGAGACTCCGGGGAAACGACGCGGAGCGTCGAGCCACACTCAGGAATTCGACGCGGAGCGTCGGGCCACACTGGGACGACGCGGAGCGTCGGGCCACACTGGGACGACGCGGCGCGTCGGGCCACACTGGGACGACGCGGATAGAACACGATTTTATGCACAACTTAAGTTGGGAAGCCTCCAATGGAAGATAAACTCGCCTACTCTGGCATCACCTTCGATGACGTGCTGCTCGAGCCGCGTTACAGCGACTTCATGCCGGGCGACGTCGATGTCTCTACCAATTTGACCAAAAACATTCGCCTCAAGACCCCCTTCTTATCCAGCCCCATGGATACAGTGACTGAGAGCGACATGGCGATCGCCTTGGCCAAAGTGGGCGGTTTAGGGGTTATCCATAAAAATATGTCGGTCGAGGCTCAGGCCGAGGAGGTCACCAAGGTCAAGCGTTCGGCCAATGGCATCATTATCGACCCGGTGACTCTCCACCCCGACGACGACGTCGATGCGGCCAAGCACTTGATGGACCAGCACAATGTCAGCGGTGTGCCCATCGTGCTCGCCGATGGACGCTTAGCTGGCATTATCACTCGCCGCGATCTGCGGTTTCTCGAAGGGGGCGAGACTTTAATCAAAAACGTCATGACCCGCGAGAATCTCGTAACTGGCAAGGGGACTTTGACACTTGAAGAAGCTGAGAAGATTTTAACGGCAAAAAAGGTGGAGAAGCTGCTGCTGGTTGACGATGAATACCATCTAACGGGACTCATCACGATCAAAGACATCGACATGATGAAGCGTTATCCAGATGCTTGCAAAGACGCAGACGGCAGCCTACCAGAGGGCGCGGAAATCGGCGTGTTTGATAACGAGCGAGCGGAGCAGTTGATCGCCCGCGGGGTCGACCTGCTGGTGGTCGACTCGGCACACGGCCACTCCGCTAACGTGATCGAGTCAGTTCGAGAGGTTAAGAAACGCTGGGAAATCGACGTAGTGGCGGGTAATGTTGCCACCTACGAAGGTTGCCGAGATTTAATTGAGGCCGGAGCTGACGCAGTCAAAGTAGGAATCGGTCCGGGTTCCATTTGTACGACGCGCGTTATTTCCGGAGTCGGTGTTCCGCAGATCACCGCAATATATAACGCACACAAAGCTGCCCAAGAAGCAGGCATTCCGGTCATTGCCGATGGAGGTATCCGCTACAGCGGAGATATCACCAAAGCCTTGGCAGCCGGAGCGAGTGCCGTCATGATCGGTGGATTATTTGCCGGTTTGGCGGAGAGCCCAGGTCGCACAATTCTATACCAAGGTAGAACCTTTAAGGTTTATCGCGGGATGGGATCGATCGGGGCGATGGTGAAGGGTTCGAGCGAGCGGTATCGACAGTCTGGCCAAGAGAATTTATTGAAATTGGTACCAGAGGGTGTCGAAGGCCGAGTCCCGTTCAAAGGGGCTTTAGCAGAGTTCGTCTACCAATTGGCAGGCGGCCTGCGAGCCGGAATGGGATATTGTGGGACACGTAATATTGATGAACTTCGTAAGGATGCGCGGTTCATTCAAATCACAAGTGCAACGGTCAGAGAGAACCATCCACATGACATTGCCATCACGCAGGAAGCGCCCAACTATAGCCCCGAATATTCGGCATCGGGGGAACTCCTCTAAGCTCGCTGCGGCCGCGCTGCGCCAGCTTGCAGAGGCGAGTTGGCCACACCGCCTGGGCTGTTCTAAACTAGTCCGCCGCGCCACTCTAGCGACCGCGCTGGCCGCCATGCTAAGCGGCGTGCTTCCCCAATCGGCCTCCGGCCAACAGCCGCAGTGGCGGCCCAGCCGCATCCCAGACAGCGCCCACGCTCAGCCGCTGAGCAGCGTCGCTCAAGCCGCTCCGACGCATCGCGCTGCCCGGCCTGACGCCAGTGCGCAGTTCCAAGCTGGTAGCCAATCTGACGTTGCCTATAACTCTGCCTCCTATAGCCCTGCGCCACAGCCCACCCAAGCGCCTACCGAACAGCTCGGTTCGGGCGTCGCGCTGCGCTGGAAGACCGTCAGCTCGACGGCGGCCAGCGAACAAGCAGTGGCCGATTCCGCTCGCCTGCGGCAGCAAGCCGGACAGGAGTTCGCACAAGCCGGATACCAATCCAACAGCTCGCTTCAGGGCCAGCAGTCACACGCTACGCTCACCGCTGAGATGCGCAGCACCAGTAGCAATCCGCTGCGATCGCAAGTTCGCCAAGCTGCCTATCAACAGTCCAGCGGCAATAGCCCGGCGGAACAAGTCGCTCCGCCTGCCCTGCCGCCCAATGGCTCTCCCATGCCCACCTTGCCCGAGAGCAACGCTTGGACACCACCTCAATTCGGCGAGTCGCAAGGCCCGGCCAGCAACCAGCAGCCCGGCCGCAGCGTCGATCCGCTGCAGACCCCCGAACTGCCGCCACCGCCGGGAGTTGGCGGAGCGGCGCAGCCCGAGGCGATCCCACCCGCAACTTCCCAGCCAGGCTTCGGCAATGGACGCAACGAGTCAGGCAGCATCCTCGAAGAAAATCTGCCCAGCAGCCCCTTCCCGCCGCGGCGCGATCCGAACTCGCCCAGCGATCTCAAGGCTCAACCTGATTTGATTCCGCCGCCGCGGAGCTCCGGCGATCAACTGCAACCGCGCAACGACGACAGCTCGAGCGGCTCAGGTGAACTCAAACGACGCACCGAGAGCACTAGTTCCGGTTATTGCAATGAGATGCGCGCCCGCATCCATTCCACTCCGCTAAGCGAAGTCAGCTTGGACATCTCGCCCAAATACGGCGCGGGCTTCCGCGTCAAGAAAGATGCGGAACAACAGCGGCTCGATTTCGCCTCCTCGGCCACCGTTCGCGAGTGGACCGACTATCGCGGCCGCGTGTTGGCAAGCGGTCGCTTGATCGATCTGCGGGACGACCGCGTAGTCATCGATGTGGACGGGCGCGAGCAGCTCATTCCCGTTCGCGATTTGAGCGACGTCGATGTAACCTACTTAGGCGAGTCGTGGAACATACCGGAGCGTTGTGGCACCGGCTACGATCCACTGCGTGGTCGCAACTTCGTCCCCTCCACAGTCCAGTGGACGGCCAGTGGTCTGTGCCACAAGCCGCTGTACTTTGAACAAGTACAACTGGAACGCTATGGACACGAGACTGGGCCGGTCCTGCAACCGCTCATCAGCACCGCTCACTTCTTTGGTAACATCGCTGTGCTGCCTTATAAGATGGGCATCCATCCGCCCACCGAATGCCAGTACTCACTGGGTTACTTCCGACCTGGCAACTGTGCACCTTACATGATCCAGCCGATTCCGTGGAGTCTGCGTGGAGCGGCCGCACAAGCCGCCGTGGTCACCGGCGGCGCGGCACTGATCCCCTAGCCGCGGGCCTCCTGCCAGCCGACGCCGCTAGCCGCGGGCCCCTGGCTGTAAACTATTTGCCAACGTCGATCGGCCGCCGCACGACAACTCGCACGCAGTCGCCATGGAACGCCAGCTCACGACACCGCGGTGCGAAAGCTGGTCACCGCTCGGGACATGCCGCGCGCAAATTTTCTAACCAACCATTTTCTAACCTTTATCCCACCGGCCAGGACATGGCACA
>JBEBXX010000126.1:0-6494 GCA_040391435.1 Aureliella helgolandensis
GGATCGTCAACCGAATCGGACGGTTGGCGGGTCCACTTTGAATCGGTCCAACTGGTGCATGGGGAGCCCCATGGAACGTGGCAGCGTGTGGGGCCCATCGATCACGGGAGCAAGTTCCAAGCGATCCAGCCCACTATACTCACGCATTCCGACGGACGCTTGCAAATCCTGTGTCGCACCAAAGAGAGCGTGGTCGCTTCGAGCTTCTCGAGCGATGCGGGAGCAACTTGGTCGAGCTTGGAAGCCACCGACTTGCCCAACCCCAATTCGGGCATCGATGCTGTCACGCTTGCCGATGGTCGCCAGCTACTGATCTACAATCCACTCGACGCAGGTGAAACGGGTTGGGGAGATCGTGGAGTGTTAAACCTTGCGCTATCGGACGATGGCCTTAAATGGCGTCCGGTCGGCGAATTGGAGAGACAGCCCGGATCTGAATTCAGCTATCCCGCCATGATTCAAGATCCCGGCAGTGGCTTGGTATACATCACTTACACCTGGAATCGCCAGCGCATCAAGCACGTGGTAGTTGACCCTAAGCAATTGTCCACTGCTAAGCCCTGAGCACTCTGCGTTAAGAAACCAACGCAGAGCGCGCCCAGACACCGTCTAATTCGCTCAATTACCCCGCGTGGTCTGCAGCCCATATAGCCTAACGTCGTCAAAATCATTCATATCATCGAATGACCCCAAGCCGACTTGACCTTTGTTGAAAGTTTTATCAACCACCGTCATGTGCGGTGTTTCCATGTTGTCGAAAAAAATTTCGATGGTTCCTTCGTCACTGTCGCGAACCACTTTCACGGTGTGCCACTGGTCGTCCCAGGCGACGATCTTGTTGTTCTCGGTGAGCGGTCGCCGAGCGGCTTCATCGACAATCATGATCTGCCCGCTGGCGGGATCCGGTTTCGCCCCCAGGTGCGCATAATAAAACTGGGTTGGATTCTGGTAGCCAAAAAATACACAGCAATCGCGATGGTTTCCCGTATCGTTTGTGCTCTTTACGCGGAAGATCAGCACGAAACTCGATACCTCGATATCCCGGATCAAGGCGATGTTGTGGGGGCTACGGAATTTGGGTTGGTAACTGCTAATGCGTCGGTTGAGTCCGAAGACTTGATTCTCTTTATCGCTCGATAGGCTCCATGCGGTATCGTCCGTCGTCCGCCACCGCGGATTACCTTGCTGGAAGTCGTCGCTAAAGACCAGCGGCATGCCGCGGGATTGTTCATCGGCCCAGTGGACCGAGTTCTTCTTGGACTTTTCTAAGTCTTGTGACGAGTCATCCGCTGGGGCAGGCGCGGCCGCCAGGATCCAAGCTGCCCCCAACAGCAATGACCCGCGGGCAGTACCAGTGCGCGATAGACTAGTACTGAGGAACCGTGGGATCCACTTGTTCAGACCAAGCATGAATGCCTCCTGTCATATTTTGTGTGTCGGGAAAGCCATTTTGTCGCAGCCATTGCGTAACTCGCAGGCTGCGGCCTCCGTGATGACAGTGTACCACGATCCGTTGGTCCGAGAAATCGCCGAGTCTCTTCGCCGTTTGAGCCCAATCGCTCATCGGCAGCAGCACCGCACCATCTATTTTGGCGGTATTCCATTCCTCGGTTTCGCGGCAGTCGATTAGTACCACCTCTCCGCGGGCCAGTAGCGACTGGACGTCATGAGGGCTGATCTCGATAGGCAGCGGCATAATTGTCCTATTGGGGAACTTGTGAGGGCTTGAGTTAGTATGGATGCTGGCCCACTGGCCGGCAGGCGAGCCATTTTAGCTCAAATTGGCCCCTGAGGATAACCGGGTAGCGATGCGCAAGTTATACTATTCAAACAACTTAAAGTCGCCCGCCCAGCTCGGCAGTGCGCCACAAATGGCCAGTCGGGGATGGATTCTCTGACGCCGGGCGGTAGACTGGTTGAACATTCGAAGCCCCGTTCGTCTAGTGGCCCAGGACGTCGCCTGTTCAAGGCGGAAACAGGGGTTCGAATCCCTTACGGGGAACTGTGTTCTCTCCGCAACCCCTGTGAATGCCACAGTTCACAGGGGTTTTTTTCGTGGATCGCATGCCTAGTGCCCCAGCTTCCAGCCACGCATGCAGACAATTTTAAAATTTACTGAGCAGTTCGCTTGGCAATAAGTTCACTTGGGAATGTCTGCAGACGGTTGGCGCGTCCGCTCAAGCTTGGTTATAAACTCGGCTCGCTGCCACGTGCTCACCAGCCTCGTAGGGCACATCCTCCACTGGGTACGACACTCGCGGACTACCGCGCGAGCCCCACCAGATCGCGCCGCAGCCGGCGACGAACATGATTCCGCCGACAGCCAGCCACAGCGCCGGTAGGTGTTGGCCCTCTTCGACCAGAATATGCCACTGCTTCACCTGCGCCTCAACGCGGCTGGCCGATTGCTGGATGCCGTTTTGCTGTGCATGTAGCAAGACTCCTGGCCACAGCGAACCGGTTCGCAAAGCCACCCAGGCTAGCAGTAGTCCCATAAACGTGGTCGGCAAAAAGCGTTCTACAGCCAGCACGTTGGACGTCAGCACGTGCATCAGCCCAAACAATACGGCCGACACGATGATCGCCCATGAGGTTGTGTAGCGGTGTAGCGAGCTGAGTATAAAGCCGCGAAACAATCCCTCTTCACACACAGCCGGGGTGAGCGCGAAGACAAACAGCACCAGTCCCCAGGGGAGTCGCGCTAATTGGTCCTTAAACTCCGCCACTTGCTTTAAATGTTCGAGTTTGATGGTGCCCACTCCCATCGACTGGGCAGCAATAAAGATCTCATGCGCCAACATCCATGCCGAGCCTCCCAAGAGCACGACGCCCAGCAGCCATAGCGGCCACTGCCCGGGCCTGCCTGCAGTCAAGCGAAACGTTGTGTCCCAGCGAATGCGACGATACCACGCCACCCACACCGGTAAGCCTAAGATTAAGCCAAACGACACGCCAGCAGAAATCCATAGCTTGGTGGACAGGTCTCGGCTGAGCGAGGGGAGTAGGCTGGAAGCGATGAAGTACAGTGGGAACATCGCCGACATTGTCAAAGCCATCTGATCCAGGCTCGGATAGCGCCTCCATTCCAGCGGACGCAGCATCAGGTCTCGCCAACTGCCTTGACTACCCTGCATTGACGCATCTGAGCCGAACAAGCGACTGGCGACAGCCAAAGCCGCCAAGGCATAGATACTGTTGCATATGACGGCTACCAAAGCGGTGTTC
Source organism: Aureliella helgolandensis (assembly GCA_040391435.1). GTDB lineage: Bacteria > Planctomycetota > Planctomycetia > Pirellulales > Pirellulaceae > Aureliella > Aureliella helgolandensis_A. The sequence goes on from JBEBXX010000126.1 coordinate 3,226, forward strand.
CATTCAGCGGCACCGACTAGCACCTGACGGGCTAACAGGACAATATTTACCAACGGCACCGTGGCTAGCAGTCCCGTGAACTTGAGGCCAGGCATGAGGCTCATCACTCCAGGCGTCAAGGCCAGCAGCATCAGCGGAATCAGATAGGCCTGCGCCTCTTTGAAACTCTTGGCGAAGCTGGTCACCGCCAACAACAACGCGGCGAAGAACATCGTGAATAAAACCAGCAGCGCCAGCACTGTTCCAATGACTCCCGTCGAGAGCAGCCCGTCGCCGAATAGAAGTTTGCCAATCCCACTGGCCCACAGGGTCACGCTCATGGCCGCCAGATTGGCCAGGGCGGTCAATAATGCCACCGTGACTACGGCCGAGTACTTGGCCAACAACAAGACGCTAGTGGGAGTCGGAGAGACGATCAAGGCTTCCATTGTGCCGCGCTCTCGCTCACCCGCCGTCAGGTCAATGGCCGGGTAAACCGCCCCGGCCATAGTCATCAGGACTAACACCAACGGTATCATCGTCGCCAGCAATTCAGCGTAGTTGGCCTGCATGGCTACGGGAGTAGCTTCGATGCGCAGCGGAGGTTCGTAGCCGGCCACAATGCCACGCATCGAATCTAAATTGACCGCTGCCATAATGCGTTCTAACACCTGCAATGCTCGCTCGCTCTGGGCATCGCGATCGCGATAACGCACCCGGTACGTCCCGACCACGTCGAGCAGTTGGTCGAGATCCACGGCAGCGGTAACTTGATTGTTAGCCCGGATGGCATCAACTAGTGGCCGCAGCGGATTGGGCCGCGAGGTGCGTCCTGTGGCCCGCGGAGCGTCGCTGTCAAAGTCGCTGTCGGATTGGCTGTCTGAAGATTGACGCGAGATGACGATATCCACGGTGCCGTCGCGGAGTGCATCGCGTCCGTTGTCTGCCAACATGATGATCTGCGGCCGCGGTAGCGCGGGTGGGCTGGCTTCCTGAACTTGGCCACGTCGCAAGTCGTCGACGATCTCCTCTAGGAAAACTGGCGCCGTTTCCCGCATACCAAGCTGACTGTAGCCAATCTCTAACAGGATCGGCAGCGGGCTATCGCGCAGTTCATGCCCGATGCCAAACGTAACAAATGTGCCCGTCTTAGTCCCAGCGTCTGATAGCAACACGCGGTTGAGTACCAAGCTCAACAACGGATAGACCAGCAGCGGCATGAGTACCAAGGTCACGATCGTGCGTCGGTCACGCAGCGATTCTCTTAGCTCCTTGAGGCACAGGCGGGCCATGCGAGCCAGGGTTATGCGGTCGGACATGCACCCTCCTGCGAGGCCGACTGTTGATTGCCGCGCATGATGCTCAAGAACATTTCGGTCAAATGCCTTTGGCCCGTTGACCGACGGATTTCTTCCAGCGATCCGGCGTACATCAATTCGCCTTGATGCAGTAGTCCGAAGCGATCGCAGACCCTTTCCGCCTCATCCAGTCGGTGCGTCGATAGCAGGACGGCTTTGCCCAATTGTTTTAAATGAGATATGAATTCGAACACCGTCTGGCTGCCGACCACGTCCAAGCCGCGCGTGGGTTCGTCCAGCAGCATCACTGGCGGGTCGTGCATTAGGCCGCGCGCCAAAATCACGCGCTGCTTTTGGCCCGTGCTGAGCGTGCAGCAGCGTTGATTCAGAAAGCTTGAGATTTGCAACTGCTCGGACAAGCGGTCCAGTCGTTCGCGAGCCACATCGAGAGGTACGCTGTACAAGTCCGCAAAGTACATCAACATCTCGCGAGCGGTGAGCCAGGGATAGACCCCGTCGTTCGTAGATACCATGCCAATGCTGCTCCGAACCGCGGCCGAGTTGGGGCTGGTTCGAGTTCCACCTATCTCGGCGTAGCCCGCATCGGGGCGGAGCAGCCCCATGATGATCCGCAGAGTGGTCGTCTTGCCGGCACCATTGGGGCCGAGCAGACCAAAAACTTCCCCCGCAGGCACGCCAAAAGATATGCCGCGTAGCGCGTGGGTCGTCCGACAGGACCAGCGGAAGTTCTTAACTAAATTCGATGCAACTATCAACAAACTGCTCGATGAAAAAAGTCGTCAAGCATTGGCGCTGCGACAACGCGCTGACAACTATGGACAAGTGTGCTAAGTTGCTACTCATTGTAACCGGTAGCCAGTTCTCTGGTGGAGCGTTGGCGGACCGCAGAGATGTAATTTGCACAGTTCTTAACGCATCGCGCGTCCTTCCCCAACTCGAACATGTTCTCCAACCCATGCGGCGACGATGACGCTACGTTTTACGACTGGACTATCTGAACTCGACGAAGCTCTCGGCGGCGGGCTGCTGCCAGGCACGCTGACCATCGTGGCCGGGGCAACCGGCGTAGGCAAGACGCAGCTCGGCTTGCACTTTTTACAAGCTGACGTGGCGGCTCATAAGCCCAGTGGAGCCATCATCGATCTGTCCAGCCGCGGTGATTCCCAGCATCATGAAGGCTATGCACAGCGCATCTTCGGGCGGACGCTGACCAGCGTCGATGTGCGGAATAATGAAACGCGGTCGCCCTTCGACGGGGCTCGTCCCGCCGACATCATGCCATTTTTAGGTTATGGAGGTAAACGCGTTCTGCGCAGCCAAATAGATGGAGAGCAGTGGGATGCCTGGCAGTCCGAAATGAATCGCCGCATGCCACAACTCTTTCGCTTTGTCTACGCACATCTGCTGCATGGCACGCAGCGGTTCGTCATCGACGGTATCGAACCCCAGGAGACGGTTGGCGATTCGCTGCAACTGGACATGACCGAACTGATTTACCATCGCATGCTACGCCAAGAGCACGATTGGTTGGCGCGGGAGGTACTGCGAGAGAAATATCGCGAAAACGAGCCGCAAGTGCAAACGCATGCCTACGATCACACCCAGACCGCCACGCTCGTTCTGCTCACGACTAAACAAATGATGCTCGAGCCGCTGATGACTCAGCCGCTGGCCGACGGCGACTTCGCCGCGGGTGCCAATACCGTTATCCTGCTCGGCCGAGTGCCACTCGGACAAAGCGTTGGTCGAGCCATGTTTATCGCCAAGCATCGCGGCAGCTACGCGCGGCAAGACATCATCCCCTTTGACATCAACGACCACGGCATTCAGCTCAGCACAGCTTGAAGTGGCGTATGCTTCTAGCTTGCGAAAGTGGCGTATGCTTCTAGCTTGCGATCCGTGGCGTAAGGTTCTAGCTTGCGACCGTGGCGTATGCTGCTAGCTTGCGAACGTGGCGGATGCGTCTAGCGT
>JBEBXX010000127.1:0-6484 GCA_040391435.1 Aureliella helgolandensis
CCAGATTCCCGCTAGCGGCGTCAAGCGGATGATACCGTTGGTCGCATCAAAGCCGAAGACATAGTCGCGGCCCTGGATCAGCGGTTGGTTTTGCATGCGCACGCCATCGACGATCTTGGGGCCGTAGACCACGACCGAGGAAGCCGAGACAGTGGCTGGATCGACACCCGCACCCGAGGCCGGATCGCTGGGTTCGATGCCATCGACAATGTGAATGTCGAAGTGGTTGAGTATTCCACCGATCAATTCGACGACGCCCGTCGCTGGGTTGCCATCGAGGCCTGCAAAGTCGTTATCTACTGGATTGAGCAGAACCACTGAAGGTCCGACGAGGTCGGCCCGATCCGCTGCACCGCGGTCCTTGAATACGTTCTCACCTTGCCCGGCGGGCGATTCGATCGTCGGATCGTCCGCTCGCAGTTGACCGTTGATGTCGTACTGCGGTGCCAAAATCGGCGATGCAGCGATGCCTAGCGGCTGCTTGACCGCTAGCAACGATGTTCGGTCTTGCAGTGAATCGATACTACTATCGATCAGCGGCGATCCGGCCGATGGATACAAATTGCCGGTGGTGGGATCGACGAAGACCTGCTGTGAATCGGGGATCAGCAGCGGGAACTGTCCCACGGTAGCTCCCCCGGCCACATCGGCTGTGTTGCGGTAGAAGGCCGTGCCCCCGATGACAGTGCGTTGATAAACGGTGCCGCCGATCGTCGTCGAGGTGCTCGACGCATCCACATTGATGCCGGTGGTGGTATTGGCGATGACGTTGTTGAGCAGCGTGGCTGCGGCGTTGTTCTCGACCACGATGCCTTGGCCGCCCGCCGTGTAGACTGGCGCGGCTGCATCGCCGGTGATCGTGCCTCCCACGATGGTATTGTTGACCAAGCGTACGAATGGCACAGCGGCAGGTGCCGCTCCGGCAGCGGTTGGTTCACCGCTGATGCGAATGCCGCCCGCTCCATTGGAAACCAACTCGCTGTTCATCACAACCGCGCCCGGTGCCAAACTGTCGACGTTGAGCGTCACTGTATTGCGTGGTGCGCCCAGCAGCGGTGCGCCGGTGATTGGATCGCGGCCGGGTGTGGCCATGTCGATACCAAAGTTGAGCGAGTTGGAAATGCGTGTGCCGTTGATCACCACCTGGCCTTGTGCCCGCTGGCGATTGGCCGTCCCCGAGCCTTGCGACTCGAGCTTGGTGCCGATCGTATCGGGCACGTCGATCGAAGCCTGGCCGATCAACACCACGGTATCGCTTGTCGATCCCGTGCGATCGTTGTTCAGCAAGTTCGCGGAAACGTTCAACTGCGATTGGATGGCACTGGAGTTGATGATGTCGCGGACGCGAGCGGCGATCACTTGCGCGCTCTCGGAACGCCGCGTGCCGCTGATCGGATCTAGAGCAGAGGTGCTAAACGGTACGGCGATGTTGCCCGGTGCAACCGTCCGTGCATCGTTGATGTTGTCCATCTCAAAGGTCAACACAGTCGTGCCATCGCTGAGCGTGAAGGTGTCGCCGGCCACGATCTCAGCGGCCGAATTGAAGCGGACGGACAAGCCGGCTACTTGCAAATCATCGATTTCAAACGCACGCACCAGCTCGATGGTCGAGCCGCTACCCGGCAGTCCCGGGAAGCCGTAGGTCGTGCCACCACGGATCTCGAATTGGTAGGGCCCCACCAAGATCTCAACTCCCCCTTGATCGGCGTTGTGCTGAGAGGGGTTAGCCAAGCGATCCTGCGGATCCGCGATGAAGTCGGTGTTGGTGCTGGTCGAGTTGAGCACCATCTCACCGCGTCCGGCAAGCCCGATGATGAAGTCGTCCAGGTAGACTCCTTCAAAAGCGTTGTTTTGAGCACCCAGTGCACCTGGATTGCCGTTGTTGGTGCTGCCGTCGGAGTTGGTGCCCGTATTGAAGGCGCTGAACAAGTCGCCGACGAAATTCGTCGTCCCGCCAAACGGCCCGGGGGAAAAGGCACTGAGCGATGGAATGCGCTGTCCGGTGGTGAAATCGAACGAGTTGTACTGGATGAGCCCAGTCAGATCGACCACGTTGCCACGGACGCGATAAGCGGAGTTGACACCGCCGGCAAAACGCTCGGCCACGCTGCTCTGCAGCGCCAACGCAACCTCTTCGGCGGACATGTCCAGTCGCACATTAACGGCGCGGCCACTACTGCCCACCGCCCCTTGCAACAGCATAGGCGAATTGGTGGGCAGGAGCACGGTCGTAGCCTCGATCAACTGTACGCGATTGCCGACCGCTATTGGATTGAATCCGAGCGGCAGCCCGGGCGCCCCTGCTAGCGCGTCGCGCAGCGTTTGCGCTACCTGAGCCGCGTTCATGTCGTCGGTGATCAAGACAGCAATGCCAGGCGCGTCGGTGGGCCGCGGATTGAATACGAAGTCCACTCCATCGATGCTGACTCGCGAGCCGGCCGGGATGGATGATGCACTGGGGATGCTCAGCGACAGGCCCATCTCGATCTCAAACGTCTCGTTGTTGAGCCGGAGTGTTTCGCCGTCGACCAACCGCTCGCCGCTGATCGTGCGAATCTCAGGCCCCTTGCCGCCAGGCAGACCGAAGCCGAAGCCACCATAGGTCGAGAACTCGATCCTCAGTCGCACGTTGCTCTTACCGGCCAAAGCGTCCAGTGGCACGCGGGCTTGCCGGAAATTGGCTTGATTATCGAACAGGGGCTGAGTCTCGCGGTTGCCGGTGAGACGATAATCAAATTCGTCATCAAACGCGCCACGGTTGTTCGCCGCGGGTTCCGGATTGGCGTCGTTATTGGTGGCCAGCAGGATCCACTTGCCGTCCTCGCCGGCCGCATAAATGCGCAGCGCATCGCGCATGTAGTCCTGGGCGGTCGTCCCCTTGGAAAGGTCCGCTTGAGCCGCTTCGCCATCGAAGCGATAGGTGAAGTACAGCGTCGGTAGCGAGCCCGCGGTAACGCTCGACAGGTCAAACGGGGCGCTCTCGATGGCTCCCGCAGCCCCACCGGGGAAGTTGTAGCTGTTGCTTAGTCCAGTCGAATTGGGACCCGTCAGGTCGCCCAGTCCAGTTGATACGGAGGAACTGTTGGCACCTGGCGTCTGGAAGCCGAAGTACAGGCTCTGACCGCCACTGAACTCGACCCGCGAATCGTTGGGGGTGCGCGGTAGGCCGTGGCCCGCATCTCCATTGCGATTTCCGGTGACGTGCCACAGGTTGAAGTCGAGCGATGACATGGTCAGACCGGTAGCACCGCTCAAGCCCGTGCTAATGCTGGTTTGGCCATTGGCAAACAGCGGCTGCAATTTTCCAGTCGTATCGAAGGCGTGAATGCGGCCTTGGTCATCGATGCCAAACAGCATCTGGCGCAGTTCGCCGTTCTGTGCGTGGACCGGGCCTTCGACCAGCCCGGTGAAGCGAATGCCGCTCAGGTCATACGAGCCGGCGATATAGCTCGCCACATTGCCGCTGGCAAACCCTAGCGGATTGTTGACCACGTATAGGCCGCCTTCATCGCTGACCGCGTACATCCGTCCATCGATCACTGCTACACCCGTGACGATGCCGCCAGGGGCCACACCGTATGCGGCTACCGGGTTGTCCGCTGGACTATCGTCGGCGGGCACCAACGTATTGCCAGAGCTCAGTTGCACGCGATCAAGAGCTGCCGGGTTGACCGCAGCTACCAAGCCGGGAATGGCCGAGTTGTTGATCGCCGTGGCTATCTTCTGCGCGACCATCTGTGCGGTGTCCGATGCCAGCACCTGCACGACCCCCGCGCCCGGAGCACCGGGATTGCCGAGCGAAGTCAGCACGCCGGCGGATTGCAACTCGGTGAAGACACCCGTCGACGCGCCGCCAAAGTTCATTCGTCCCGCTTCGTACGAGACGGTAATACCGGCTGGCATAGCCGCTGCCACCGCCGTTACGAACTGCCGCACGGTAGGTGCCGCTGCAATGGCAACTCGCGTCGCCCCAGGGCCCACGTCGGGCGTAGGCGAAGTATCGAATTCGTAGATCGTGCCGTCGATGCGGAAGCGCATGCCGTCGGTAACGGCCAGAACCTGATTAGGATTCGAACTCAGTAGCACTTCTGGCCCGAGATCAAATTCGAAGCGTCGCAGCGCGTTGGTGGCGTCGCGGATGAAGAAGGAGTCGCCATTGCGGATGACGAATCGCGCTCCAGTGCCCGTGGCCTGAGTCGCTTCACGAGCCACAAACTCGCTGGATTCCGAGACAATGTTTCCAGCCGCATCGAGCGTGAATGTTTCAATGTAGCCACGGTCTCGAATGGCGGTACCGGCACCTGAGCCAACAGCCAGATCGGTCTTGTCACCCGCCGGAGCGCTGGTAGCTGCTCCCGAGTTTTCGTCGAACTCATAGATGACGTTGCTAAAGTAGCTCGGGCCAGGCCGGTCGAAACCAGGCAAGCCGGTGTTGTTGTTGTTGATGAACCGCGTGGGGGTGTAATAGGCGGGTTCATAGCCTGGAGGCGAAGGCCGGCTGCCGACCGCAATCCCGCGCTCTTGACCTCCAATAACGGTAAAGGTCAAAGCCTCAATATTGAAGCCATCATCGCTGGCCGCCACCGTGGGCGCGCCGCCACCGGCTGGGAAGTTCAGGTGCGAGGTCTGCAGTCCGAAACTACCCGTGGTCGTAAATGCGCCAGTTCCCGAGTCGATCGTGAAGTAGTTGGTCAACGTGTCCAAGTCGGTATTGGCTGCCACGTTTTGCTCGATCGTGCGGTTGAAGCCAGCCAGCGTACCGTTGGGACGGAAGTCGATGTCGCGGATGTCCTCGTTGCCTCGGCCAACTTGACTGCGGATCTCACCCGTAAACGGATTGACGATGTGCAGACTGGTCAGCTCGCGACCCACGTCGGTGCTGACATACAGCACCACGTCCGACAGATTGAAGTCGATGATCGAGTCGTTCTGCGTGTCGTAGATGATCGTTCCATCGAAGTCCCCCGGAGTCGGGAAGAGAATCGGTACAACCGGATCGACAGCCGTCGAACTGCCCTGCTGCTCGACGTGATCCTCGGCGATCAAGCGAATGCCCTCGATGGGTTGCAAACGCACGGCCGCATTGGCCGAGGCGGGGTCGGTGTAAGCGTCCATGATGCCCGGCACCATATCGCTGTTGGTCACCGCCACGAAGTAACGCCCGGCTGGAATGCCACCGGCGATCGTGTCGGAGCCGCTGCGCGTTTGGGTGGGGAATTCGTAGGGACCGATGAACGGATCTTTGATGCCCGCCGAACCGCGATCCAGCTCTGAGTTGCCCGCATTGGGGCTCGATTGATCTCCAGTTAAATCGCTTCCCAAACCGCCGAGAATCAAATGTCCTTCAGCGTCGAAAACGTACAGCGATACGTCCGGCCGCCCAATTCCGTCGGCGTAGTCTACATCGAGGACTGCCGAGAAATATTGACGCAGCAAATTGGGCGTGATCTTCTCATACACCAAGTCGAACGAATACCAATCGACGTCGGTGAAGCTATCCAGGTTGCCCGCCACGCTGATGGCTTGGCGATTGGTCTCCAGTAGGTTGCCTAGGGCTTGTGCGTTGGCCCGCGTGTTATTCGACACGCCGCCCGGTCCGGTCTCAGGTATCTCCGCATTCTCACCCAGCAGCGGCGAGCTGCTAGGCACGCCGACTAAGCGGATGCCCGTGTTGGCGAAGCGAATGTTGCCGTAGCTGATGCTCGAACCCGGAATCTCGTCGACTTCGTTTAGGCGGACTTGCAACTGGTAACGCCCAGCGGTCAGGCCTGGCTGCACAGAAGCCGCCAAGTCCGCGGCCGAATTGGCCGTCGGAGTAGCTAGACTGCTGCTGCGAACGCGGACGTGATACAGATTGCTTGTACCCGCTGTACCCGGCAGGACAACTCGCAGTCCGGCGTCCTGAGGATTGGTGCTGTACAGATCTTTAGGTTCGCCCTGGGCACTGGTGAAGTACTGCTCCGGAGTGCTCTTGCGCAACGAGTGGACCGACTGTGCAGCCAAGTCGCTCGCCTTGTAGAGCTGAGTTGGATCGGCCTCTTCGGCATACGAGCTGTCCGACAGTGCCAGCGTGCGTCCGTTGGCATCGACCAGCTCAATAACGGTATCGAGTCCGATCGAGGTGCGGTCAATGTCCAGCCACACTTCGGTCCCAGCGGTACCGTCGAAGCTATACACGTCCACGTCGCTGGGAGCAGAGATGACACCGGTTACTTGGAAGCCGAGGCGTCGATTTTCGTCCCCTGATTTTTCGTTCGGCGCCAACACTCCGAGATACTGAGCCTGAGCCGTGGTGTTATTGGCCGCGGGTGCACCGGCTCGGGCCGATTCGCGCTCGGTGGCGATCAGCACGTTGCGATCATTGCTGTAGGTTTCCAGCAACAAGCCTCGCCAGTCTCCTGCCGCGGCACTGCTGGCACTGCCGTCATTGTTGGTATCGACTTGGTGTACGCCGGTGGTGGTGAACCCAGCCCCGACCGAATCA
>JBEBXX010000128.1:0-6479 GCA_040391435.1 Aureliella helgolandensis
AGAATCCTCTGGCGGGAAGAGTTGATCAACGCCCACCTGCGGTGCCAGACTATCTGCTGGGAGAGTAAATTTGCCGCTCTCGCGATCGATACGCAGCCCGGGCGCATTTGTCAGTTCTGTCTCGCGATTTGAGCTCACAATGCCCTCGATCGACTGTACTGCGAATGCCAATCGCCCCTGGAGCGGTGCGTCGGCAGACTCCTGTAGCAGCGTTACGCTTTCGCCGTACACCATTTGGCTCTTCCATGGTGGCGACAGCAAGTGCCAGCGACCGACGCCATGCGGATCGGCTGGTTTGGTATTTTCTGCCGCAGCATCCTCTGCCGCAGCATCCTCTGCCGCAGCATCCTCTGCCGCAGCGGCCCCTGCAGCAGGTACTGGTCCAGACGCTTGAAGATAAGCGACCAAGTCACGGCGTTCGGTGGCTGATAGATTATCTAGGATTCCCTCAGGCATGATCGACAGTTCCGACATGCGGCGCTGCTCAACGCGATCGTGGGTCACCGTCACCAGGTCGGTTGCCGTCTGCAACTGAATACTGGCTGGATTCTCGGCGGCGACAATTCCGCTCAGGATCTGACCATCGTCGAGCATCAACATAACCATCCGATAGTCGCCGGGAACGATGGCGTTAGGGTCGATGATATTATCCAGCAGATAGTCAAGGTTGTGCCGTTGGCCTCCCGTCAGCTCAGGTCCGATAGTTCCACCCTGGCCGAACAATTTATGGCAAGCACCGCAGGTCTTCTGGTAGACCACTTGCCCCGCTGCCATGTCGGCTGATGATAGCGCGTCGGCTGAGAGCTCTAGGCGGTGCTGGTCTATCTGCTGGCGCTTGGTTTCCGACACCGGCCGAACCTTGCCCCACACCGCTTCCAGACGCGCGTTGAGCGACGTGTCGCCCAGGGCTTGCAACTGTTTAATCACTAGCGAGGACACATCAGCACGTGGCAGCCCTCCCGTTTCAATTGCATCTAGCAACGCATGTGCCAGCGGAAGCCGCATCGTGAGGGCATACACGACCTCCTGTTGTTCTTCGACAGTTAGCCCGGGGTAGATCGCCAGTAAACGTTGGGCGACATCGCTGCCACCGATGCTTGCCAGAGCGCGAATGGTCGCTTGGCGTAGGTTGGTGTCTAGCTGGGCTTGGTGAGCATCGCTATCGAGCAATTCGCCCAGCCGCTTCCCCAGCTCGGTCGACTGCCGCGTCTGTAGCAGTTGCAGCGCCGCTAGCCGCTGTTGAGGCTCAGCTTGGCGATCCATGAGCAGGCGGCTATAGGCGGCGAGCGCTTCGGTGTCGCCAAACAGCGTGCTAAGCTGGCGCGACAATTCACGAACCCGAGCGTCTGCGTGATTCTGCAGAGCTTCGTACGTTGCGCTCCAACCCTCGGGCCTCGGCAGGCTGTGCATGCCGACAGTGGCCTGCAGTACGCCATCGAGACTGGAGACAATCCATTCAGCCTGAGCATCGCGACCCCAGGCCTCAGTCAAGCGAGCGAGGCCACCGTCGAGCGCCATCATGCGCCGAGCGATCAAGCGTTGCACCAGCCCGGGCTGAATGCTCTCAAGCTGGGCCAGCACCCAATCCGTATGCGAAGCTACCAGCGGTTCGACCGCGTACCACTTTAGAGTTGCCAATAGATGGGCATCCGTCGCCGCGCTCCCCGTCGCATGAGCCTCATCAGCTTGATCATCGGCAGTTGCCTCTGACGTCGACAGATCGCGATCTGCCTGTGTCGCCTGTGCCGCGTCGGTCGGCAGCCTAAGTAGCCGAGCTAAAATATCTTGCACATCTGCGGCGAACCCCAACCGGATGCGTCGCTGGCAGGTCGAAGCCAGCGAGCGCTCAATCAGCGGCGTGGCATCGTCGAGCTGGCGCGCGATGGCTTGTCGCTGCTCCGCGGACCAAGCCGACGTTTCATCCGCGGCCAATTGAATGGCCCAGAAGCGGACCCACTCCGGCGCGGACGCGGCCATTAGTCCGCTGGCATGCACGGCGTCCATTCCCCCTACCGCATACAGCGCCCACACCTGCCTGACCGCCTCACGCTCGTCGCTAGGTTGGAGCTTTTGCAATAGCTCTAGTGCTTGCTTAGTCAATGTGTTGGCTGCTCCAGTGGCTGTAGCTGCAGTCGCTGCGGCCAGCGAACGCTCCTGCAGCAGTCTGCGCGCTTGACGGCTGAGCCAATCGTTGCGCGAAAACTGCAAATCGACCAACTCAGCCAGCGAGGACTGTGACAAATCCCCTGCTGGTGCGGGCGTTTCTCCATAGCTGATCCGGTAGATGCGTCCATTGGAAGCATCGACGACTTCGTAATTATGGCACTCGCCAGTGTCGCTCCAGTCGCTGACAAACAAGCTGCCGTCTGGCGCACATTTGACGCAGATGCCACGGAACCATGGATCATTGGCGTGCATGAAGTCATCAGCATGCTGAGCAATATAGCCTGCGCCCTCGCGTTGCAGAATATCGCGATTGAGGCGACTCCCATGGATGTTGCTCATGAAGACGCTATTGCGATACTCGGCTGGAAATTGATCGGCCAAGTAGATCGCACAACCCGAGTGAGCATGTCCCCCGCCGGCATCATCATGGGCTTCTCCGCCGCGTGCCGTGGTCCAGTGGCCGCCGCCCCAATGGATGTGGTCGGCACAACTGGGCAGCAGTTCGTAGGCGTACGGGTTGGGGTCCTGGCCAAACATGCGTTCGTAGTGCGCGCCTGGAATCACGTGGAACAGGTGCTTAATCACGCAGATGCTAATGAAGGCTTGACCGTATTCATAGACCTCCAGGCCGAAGGGATTCTTCGATCCGCTGGCCACCACGTTGAACGCACCGGTTTGCGGACTGTAACGCCATACGCCGCAGTCGATGGCCGTGCGCTGGTCGTCGGGAGTTCCCGGTCGTCCGACGCGCGAGCGTGAAAGGATGCCATTGCAGCCATACAGCCATCCGTCAGGGCCCCACACCAAGCTGTTAAAAATATTGTGCTGAGCTTTCACATCCCAGCCGTCGAGTACCACCTCGGGCTTGCCATCGGGCACATCGTCGGCATTTCGATCGGGTACGAACAGCAAGTTGGGCGTGGCTGTCAACCACACCCCGCCATGGCCTAGTTCGATGCCCGACAAGTTGACACCATCCTCCAAAAAAACGGTCCGCTTATCGTGCTTGCCATCCCCATCGGAATCTTCCAAGATAACCACGCGGTCTTTGCCTGTCCCGTCAGTCGACCACTTGGGATAAGCCAAGCATTCGACGACCCATAATCTGCCACGCGTATCAAAGGTCATTGCGATTGGCTGCGTGACATCCGGTTCGCCGGCGAACAGCGTTACGTCAAATCCCGGAGGCGCCGTCATGCGGGCGGCGGCCAGCGACGGAGGAATCGGCCCGTCCTCTTGGGCGATGCTAAGTGGTGCAAGCAACACGGTGCTGGCCAGCGAACAAACGAGCAGGCTGACGAGTAAACGCGGAAGGGCGAGATGCATGGCGAGAGGGGACTCAGTGTGCGAGGTTGGTGGGCGGGTTGATGTCGCAGGCTTGGCAATTGGCCGTCAAGGGCTGGCAGATGAAAGCCAAGTTGGCTTGGTAGTATAACTTCTCAGCGAGTTGTTTTGGGACGTGGTCGACCTTTTAAGCGACTTTGGACCTCTCCTGCAAAAACTCTGTGCAGTACTGCACCTTATGCTGCTGGTTATGCTGCGAATCGCCGTCGCTGATGCGTCTGCGTAGTGGCAAAAACTGTCCGACGGTCCGCAGCGTTTGCGGTCTGCTTAGCGGCTCCTTGGAGTGCTGCGACTCGTCGTAGCTTTATCGCCCGCTTGGCCGAAGAGTTTGTCAAACGGTATGCGCAGTTGCCGGGCTGCGTCAACGCTCCTTGATAACTCACCTCTAGTCCATCCAACTGACAATTTTTTCGTTCCCTGCAAATGTTTTCCCTGCACGAAGCAGGCTGCCAGTGCTGCGTCTCGTCGTAGCTTTCGGGCGCGACCCACCGATCACAGGCCGCACCCGGCGATACGACCGATCCTTCCGCGGCCTATGCATATCCTATACAATTGTCCCCTCAAACTTGCCTAGGCCACCGCTTCCAAAAGCGATCCTAGCTTAAACTGCGTGGCAATTTTTCCTCTCCCGTCACTCGCCAAAGAATCATTATGAATTCCATTTCTGACGCCGAATTGCTGTTTCTTCCGGAGAGCGACGCACTGCGTTTTCTACCTGAGGGGCCGACCGCGATAGCTCCAGGACAATTCAGTTGGGTGGCCATTCAGCATGGGCCCGAGGGCACGCATGGCTCGCTGAATCTGTTCGACATGGCCACTCGCACGAATCGCTCCTTCGACCTTCCCGGCCGACCTGGATTCGCCAAGCCGACCGACCAACGCGGTGTGTATATCGCTGGCTGCGAAAGAGAACTGGGGCTCTTCGATACTCGCGATCAAAGTTGGCGTTCACTCGTTCAGGGCGTCGATGAGCAAGTCAGCGGTACCATTATCAACGACGGTACGCTGTACGCAGACAATCTCGTGTTTGGTACCAAGGATCTAGAGTTCAGCACGAAGAAGGCTGGTCTGTATCTATATCGCGGTCGCGACGGAAAGCTTTTGCAATTGCGCAGCGATCAGATCTGCAGCAATGGCAAATTTGTCGTGGCGGGCGACGCTGGCCAGTTAGAACTGATTGACATCGATTCGCCGACACGACAGGTGGTCCGCTACCAACTCGATATCGACGCGGGCCAGCTCTCGCCTGCGGAAGTCGTCATCGATCTGACGCAGCTCGAAGGCGTCCCCGACGGTATGACGGTCACCCCCGATGGCCTGAGTGTGATCATCAGTTTTTACAATCCAAATCCAGCCGAGTTTGGCGAAACCCATATGTATGAGCTGCAGTCAGGGCAACTGCAACACGTGTGGCGGACCGAAGCCAGCCCACAGGCCACTTGCCCGGTTCTCTTGCCGATGCCCGATGGATCAGTCAAACTCATCATTACGACCGCCGTCGAACACATGCCGGACGATCGACAAGGCCAATCGCCCAACGCCGGCGGACTGTTCATCGCCGATACGAATTTCGACGTCCCGCCAACGCTGTCAGTGTGGCCGCTCTCCAAGACTGCATGAAATCACAGTGAACTCGCTCAATACTCCACCACCTGCCGGCGGTCCTGCGGCACATCGGACCGACTCAGCCAGCCCCGCCGGACCCGTCCGCGGCACTTGGCAGTTGCGCACCCGCGAGTTGCACTTTGGTAGGCTTCCGGCATTGATGGGCATCGTCAACGTTACGCCCGACAGCTTTTCTGATGGGGGAAGTTTTTACGACGCCCAGGGGGCCATCGATCATGCCATGCGGTTGGAGGACGCGGGGGCCGACTTGATCGACATCGGCGGAGAGAGCACTCGGCCGTACAGCCATCGCGTTTCCAGCGACGACGAGCTGCGGCGAATCGTGCCAGTATTCGAAGCGCTGGCCGGACGCATACAGTGCCCACTGTCGATCGACACTTCGAAAAGTCGCGTGGCGTTGGCGGCAATCGAATTGGGAGCGGAGGTCATCAACGATGTGACTGGTTTAGCCGGAGATCCGCAGATGTTGGAGGTGGCGGTTCAATGCGGCGCTGGAGTGTGTGCCATGCACATGCAAGGCACTCCGCAAACCATGCAAGACGCTCCCACGTATGTCGATGTAGTCGGCGAGATCCATCGCTACTTGCGCGACCGGCAGCAAGCCCTACTGGGGGCTGGAGTGACATACTCCAAGATATGCTTGGATCCCGGCATTGGCTTCGGTAAAACGCACGCACACAACTTGGAACTCTTGCGACACTGCCAAGCGTTTCTCGATCTGGGCAGCCCAATTTTGATCGGCCACTCGCGCAAAGGTTTTGTCGGTAAGATTATTAGCAATGCGGCAAGTGGCAATAACGACGCTGGGCGCGACGCCGGCACGCTGGGCTTCTCGCTGGCGCTGGCCGCCAAGGGGATGCATGTTTTGCGGGTGCACGAAGTGGCTGCCACACGGCAAGCACTCGTGTGTTTTGCTGCAGCCGGCGGGTGTTAGGCGTCGGCCATGGCTTGCAGACGCGGCGCGATCTCATCTAACGGGAACAAGCAGAAGCTGGTCTCGCGAGACTGCAAAATGCGCTGCTGTCGCTCCTCAGTCGCGATACACTTCAGCCGCTCGCGCGACTGCTCAGCCAACTTTTTGGTCAGTTCGCTCAAGCGGCGGTTGACTCGCGTTATCTCGCGATGCCAGCGCCATTTCTCACCCCGCGGCGGGATATTTGCCAATAGCTCGCGCTTCCGCTCGGCCAACTCTTGGAACTCCGGGCTGTCAGTCGTGCTGTGAGCCGCGCTCGCGGAGCGGGCTGTCATGGACGACTCTGCCTCGAGCATCTGCGCCTGAGCATTGCGCTCGCTGGCCGCTTCAACCAGGACCGGCACTCGCTGTTCGGCATGGTATTTGAGCT
>JBEBXX010000129.1:0-6452 GCA_040391435.1 Aureliella helgolandensis
GGCATGGAAGGTGGCCTGCGTGTGTGGGTGCTGTCGCGGTTTATTCTGTGGCTTCCGGTTGGTTTGTTGGCCATCAGCATATCGTTTGTCGCCTTGAATTATGCTTTCGTTCGTCGCCCCGTGGTAGTTTTAACGCTCGCCGCTGGCATCGCCGGCCTGACCGCCGTGTGGCCCGACATGGCCGTGTTGGCTGGGCAGACAGCCGTAATTTCCTTGGGGCTGGTGGCCCTGGTGTGGGTTGTCCAAGCCGGTGTCGATTCCCGCGTGCGGCGCCGCAGCGTGTTCTCATCCCGACCGTCAACGTACATCGAACGCAGTGAGCTCGTGTCAGCTTCGCGCAGCGCGCGCTCAGCGCCGACCGCTGCACAAGCGTCGCAGGTTGGTTCCTCCGTCAGTCCTCGCGGAGGTTAAGCATGACAGGCGTGCTGCTGAAAATTGTTGACCGACTTGCAAGCCTCTTCGGCCCTGGTTCCGCTTGGCGTTGTCCACCGGCGTGTTGTTGGCTGTGTTGCTGGTTGAGTTGTTGGTTGTGTTGTTTCGCGGCGGTGACTCTCGGCGGTGGCGCGGCGCTGGCTGCGCCGCCGGAGAACTGGGAGGTAATGCGTGTCTTTGTGCGCGATCAACCGGATCAGATCAGCCGACTAGTCACGCGGCACTACGCAACGGTGCTGCTGGACGACTTGGCGCGCGAGTTATCGGAACACGATAGTCTGCGGAAACTTGCCACGTTGCAGGCTCCGGCGCTGCAAGAGTCGCTCTACGTAGCGCGTTTGGAAGGCGAGCAAATTGTTTCGGATCAATCGCGCTGGACGGTGGAGGGCAATACGCAGACGCAGCCGCTGGAATTGGGCAGGATCTCGTTGGCCTTGCGCACGCCGCGCGGATTGGACGCTAGTCGCGCACTGCTGCTAGACCGAGTTCAATTCACCGCCGCGGGAGGCGTGGAGCTACGCCCCTCGACGACCAACACGACCTACTGGTTTGGCTTCTTAGCCAGCGCGCAAAGCAGCAGTGGGAGCGCGGCAACGCAGCGTCGATTTCGGTTTCAGGTGCCGCCGGCACCTACGGCTAAATTGCTCATTGCTACAGCCGACAATATCGAATTGCAATCTAACAGCGTGGTGGTCCAGAAACTAGCCGGGCTGCGCGAAGAGCTGCCCGAGGATTGGCCGGACAACGCGGCCGCGCCAGCCGGCGGGGCGTCTCAGTGGTGGCTCGTGCATCTCTCGGGAGTATCCGAGTTTGAATTGCTGGCCAAGCAGCAGTCCGGCGCGCGTTTGAGCGATTACACCCATCTGGTCCGCTCGGCGCAGATCGACTACGTCGGAAGCGAGAGCGAGTTGCAGGCCCATGCGCGCTTTCTGTTAGTAGGATCAGCGACTGCGTCAGCGCTGCGTGTGCGACTAGCATCCAACTTGAAAGTAGAGAGTATCAACGTGGATGGCTTGCCGGTAGATTGGCAGGCACAGTCCAGTTCAGACAGTGTTTCGAACTTGGTAGAACTGCTGCAAGTGCCGGTGTCTACTCAGGATCGAACGATCGTAATCAAAGCCTCGTGTGCTCTGCGGCTGACCGGTGAGGTGCCCCTGCCGTAATCGAAGGCGTTAGTCACTTGTCTGGGGCACAGACCGTAGTCCCAGACCAATTGCAGGCTGGCGCGTCGCGCGTGGAACGGTTGCCACCAGCCCAGCTTGCCGCGGATCCTCCACTGCTCGTCGGCACGAGCACGCCCCTGGTTTGGCAGACGCGCTGGTTGGGGAGCCCGCCGCCTATGACGGCAACGTTTTCCAAGCTGCAGCACGCCTGGCATGCGCGCAGCCTGACTCGTTTGTCGTTGCAGCCCGAATGGTTATCGGCCACCTGCCGCATCCGCCTAGAGTCATCCGAGCTGACTTCCAACGAGATCCGCTTGCCGATAGGCAGCGATTGGTTCATCGATGCGGTACGACTGATTCAAAGAGGCAGTGACTTTCGAGCGCGCGTCGAAGATCGCAAAGGGGCAGCCAATCCGGTGATCGTTATCTACTGGGAAGAGGATCGCAACCAGATCGCTCTGGACTTGGAAGTCGTGGCCCACAGTCCACGACAACTGCTCGCCGAGACGGTCAGTGTCCAAGTTTCGCGACTGGTGATGTTGCCCGGCGCCGATCAAGTTGACAATTATGTGGTTGAGACATCCAACCGCTTCGCTGTGCAGATGAGCTCGGAACTGCTGGCCTACCAGCGTTCTGCCGTGGATCTGCCAGCCTGGCAACAACAGTTGCTTCCCGAGCAGTCCGGGCACTGGATATTCCAGGGTGTGCGAGGCAAGTTGCCGACGATCACGCTGGCCGCTGCCACCGGGACTTTTTCCAGCCAAGTGGTCACGGTGGTTCGTGAACAGGTATCGGACTTGGCACTGGACACGCGCGTCAAGGTGATTCCCAACGGCGGCGCGATCGACCACATCGGCCTACTTGTGCCAGCCGGTTCCGACGCGCTGCGCAGTCAGTGGACTTTGCAGCAGATCGACGGTTCATCCATCGATTCGCTGGACGTCGCGACTTCTTCCGGCGCGAATGCTACGCTTCCACCGGCGTTGCCCCAGAGATCGCCACCGGTGCAGCTTGAGGGATTGAGCGAACAATCGCAGATGATCGAATTGGAGCTACCTAGTGCGTTGAGCAGCCCCTTTGTATTGCACATGAAAATGCAGGTCCCGCGTTCAACAAGTGGGGCGCTGACCACGATTCCGATCGTCGGCGTTCCCCAGGCGACTGCGCTTGAAACGCATGTTATTCTGCCGGCTGAGTTAGCAGCTCAACTGCATGGCAAAGTAGAACTGTTGCCGCCAGCCCTGGCGCCGTCCCTGCCCGGGTGGGCTGAGCCGCTTGGCCATTCTCCCGCAACTTCGGACTCGGACTGGATAAATGCTGTCGGCCGGACCAGCGGCTTCGACTGGGTCACCGCTCGCGTCGATTCGGGTGCACAGCAGGCTTTGCAAATAGGTTCGCGCGACACGGGCCAGCGCGCTAACTGGGCGTGGAGCGAATTGATTGAGCACCGCCTGATGGATACCGGCAGTATCCGCCACGAAGCGCGTTGGGTAGTCGAGGTAACCGAACCAGTGCCGCTGGAAATTTTGTTGCCACAGGGTTGGACCTTAGAGCGTGTGTCGGTCGATGGGAGGCACTTAGTCACCGGTGTCTCAGCCTCGCGCGTGCGCATCGACCTGCCGCCTGGACCTGCCGTCCAGGTGTACCTGCGTTGTTCGAGCCGACAAGCGGTGCCGGGCTGGTTGAGCCACTCTTACTTGCCGCGCCCCGAGCTATCGTTACCCATCTTGGAGTCGCGACAAACGCTGGCGTTGCCCCCTTCACGGAGGCAGGTGCCGACGTTTCCACTGGCCGCCGCGCCGCCCGCCGGGGATAGCCGCTTGGTCGATAGGTTGCTTCCACGAGCTGCCTGGGAGCTGTTGGCACCGGTGGGACCGCTTGAATCGACTGCGCCGCCCATAGGCAGGCCACAGGAGCAGGGTCCACAGGAGCAGGGTCCACAGGGGAGAGAGTCACAGGGGAGTGGGTCACTAGCAGACCAGCCCCGCGGGGATTACCCCGGCAGTTGGCAGAGTCTAGACCTTTCGCATGAGGCTGCCACTGGGGGACTGGGAATTGGTGTGTGGACGATCAGCCGCACGGCATTGGCTGCACTCGGTCTGGCTAGTGTCGTCATGTTGGCCACCTTGTTTTGGGTCTTCCTAGGCAGCGCAGTTCGCACTTGGTGGCTGATGATTGCCGCCTGCGCGGTGGGACTGGTTTTAGTTCCTTGGTGGTTGCTGCCCGCTGTACAGTTGCTCAGTTTATCTCTCGTGCTAGCGGCATTTCTACGGCTGGGCTGCGTCGTCTGTCGCCTGCGCGAATCGACAGCCAGCGTGCGTGGGCGATCATCGGTTGTCTCTGGGCTGAACCATGCCCCCACTACGAGCCTATTGGTTTTTCTATGTCTGAGCAGCTTTGCACATGGCCAGAATGGGACTGCCGCGCAGGAGAATGAAGGTTCCGCGCCGGGCGGCATGGCAAATTCTGTCAGCGGTAATGCAGCGGACAGCCCTGCAGCGCCGGCCCAAACGCCCAGCAGTGCCATGCCAACTGTCGGCGGCGCAGTGCCCAGCGTCAGCACTCCCATGGCTAGCACGGAAGATGGTGAACCGCCGCCGGAGATCTTCAGTGTGCTGATTCCCATCGACGACTCGGGCGAGGTCTCCGGCGCGTACGCCTATGCGCCGACGCGCCTACTAGAGTTGTTAGCCGGAGGTCGCCAGGGAGCCTCGCGGCCCGAGGCCCCACGCCTCCTGTCGGCGGACTACACGCTGCGCATGCGACGCAGCGTCTTGGGCCAGCCCGATCAGTTGCAAGAGCTGGCAGTTGAGTTCCGCGTGCAAGCCACTCATGCCGAGGTGGAGATTCGCCTCCCGTTTAACAGCAATCAGTTGCTGTTACAACGCGGCAGCGTGGGAGGTCAGGAGTTGCTCGTCGGTGGTCGTGGGTTATACCAAGTGGGCGATGCGGTGGTGTTTCGGCCGACATCCGTAGGCACGCTACGTTTGCAATTGCAGTTCGAAGGCCGGGCAGTGACTGTGAAGGACAGCCAAGCCGTACTGCAGTGTGCGGTGCCACCCATTCCCAATGCTACGCTGCGAGTGGTGGCCGACAGCAATTCGACATTTGAGGTGCGCACGGCCAGCGATGGTCGCAAGGCAGTGGCGCCAGGCGCGACTGAGCTGTTGGGGCCGGTCGAAACGCTCGAACTGCAGTGGACGTTGGTCAAGCTGCGCAGCACAACCGGTCAGAATGCTGTCGAGGTCTATGCCGATACTTGGCTTCACGCTCGCGGAGATCAGTTGGCCGCAGTGTGCCAGTTGCGAATTGAAAAAGCTCAATCGCTGCCACGTGAACTGCACATCGTGGCCGAACCTGGATGGGAGCCTGCCGGTGTGGACTGGCAGGATGCCCAGTTGATCGCCTCGGAGCGGTCGTCGCTGGGCGACCGGCGCGTGTATACGCTTCGTTGTAGCGATGATTGGGACAGCCAGACGCGTCGTGTGTTGCGGGTGGTGATGGTGCCTCGCACCACTGGGGACGACAGCGTGCCGGAGCCGATAAGCGCTGGCGGCAGTCCACTGAGCGTGCCGTTTCTTTCGCTGCGTGAAGTCAGTCAACAGGCGCTCACCCGCACGTTGGCCTGGTCTGCCGAGCCGGATTCTACGTGGTTGCCCGAGGGACTGGATTTTTGGCAGGAGCAGACCGAGCTTCCCGGGCTGCAGTGGGGACAATTGGGCTGGACGGCCCAGCCCCGACTGTATCGCATCGCCAACTCATTGGCACCTACGCTGCGGCGTGTTGCGCCAGCTCCGCCGGCCCGAGTTGAGGAGCTCAACGAGATCCATCTAGGAGAATTCGAAACGCGGCTCAAGTACCGCGCACAGTTGGCTGTACCCAGCCAACGCGTGCTGTCGATGCTGATCCCCAGCCAGGCCCGCGTCGATGCCGTGCGAGTGGATGGCAAGGCGGCAAGCTACCGTGTTACCGAGCGGCCCGAGCATGCGCTGATCGAACTGCTGCCTGCGGAGAGTCCCGTCGCAGTCCGCGTTATCGAAGTCGATGTGAGCCTGGCGATGGAGCTAGGCCGCGATACGCCGGTGCCGCGAGTTGTGCTCCGCGATCTGGAGGCGGCCAGCTCAATCGTGAGACTGCTGCGCGGCCTAGGGCTGGATTGCCAGATCGAATCAACTCCCACGCTGCAGCTACAACCGGCCGCGCTGCCTCCGCACCAGTTGCTGCCGCTGTTGCAATCGCCTGTCGGGCAGTTCGAACTGCGCAATGCCTATCGCGACATCCCTCATCTGCCGCTTAATTTTCAATTGCACGCTCGCCCCAGTCCGCCGCTAATTGGTGCGGTGATGGCTCTGCAGCCGGCGGACCAAGGCTGGCGGGCCACTTTGCGAGCCACTTGGAAAACTAGCGAATATCCACTGGATTTCGCCTTCTTCGATCTGCCCGCGGCCTTCCGAGATTCCGTCGATACTAACCGACTGGCCACCCAGATCGTACCGCACGGCGATGCCAGTCGAGTGACGCTGCGACTGTTGCCTCCGCCATCGGCGGCGGGAGTCACCACCGTTGAGTTTAGCTTCGCGCTGCCAAACAACGGCACAACGCAAGCCATGAGCATTCCGGCGGTGAACGTGATTACCGATCAGCCCGTCCGTCCGTTGGTGGCTCTACCTGAGCAACTTAGCGGACGAGTCATTCACTGGGCACAGGCCGGTAGGCGTCTGGCCGAGCTGCCTGAGAGTTTGGTAGCGGACGAGTGGCGCGAGGGCTATCAGTTCTACGAACTGGATCCGTCGCAGTTGCAGGTCAGTTGGCGACGGTTCGAGGATGCACCCCAAAGCTCGATGCTTTATCTCACGC
>JBEBXX010000130.1:0-6423 GCA_040391435.1 Aureliella helgolandensis
CTGGCCGAATCTGCGTAGTTCGGGGGCGTAGATGCGATGCCACCTGGAGAGTTGGTGGTCGAATTGCCTGCCGGGTTAGGAAAGGCCGGCGCGCCGCGGTCGAGCTGCTTCGCTTGATCGATGGGATTGGTAGAGCCTTGAGAGGTGGAGTCGCCGAAAGTCGATCGCGGCATGGCTAGATTGGAGGCCGGGGGCGTATTCGAAGGCGTATTCGCTGGCGATGTATTGGAAGGCGTAGCTGACGACTGCCCTGGGAAGGTAGGCAATGCAGGGTTGCTACCGCGCTGTTGAACGTTCAATAGGTCGCTCGGTTCGACGTCGGACAAGCGTCCACCGCCCAGTTGAGCAGTCACGTCGGTAGGAGAATTCACCCGCGGCATATTCCGCAGCTCTTCCAGCGAGGGGTTTTGGGGGAGCACTTCG
This sequence comes from Aureliella helgolandensis, assembly GCA_040391435.1. GTDB lineage: Bacteria > Planctomycetota > Planctomycetia > Pirellulales > Pirellulaceae > Aureliella > Aureliella helgolandensis_A. Next base: position 424 of record JBEBXX010000130.1, read on the forward strand.
GTACCGATGCGGACCAAGATGCGTGTCGCGCGGCCTACCAGCTCAGGCGGCATGTCGCTTGGATTTTCCATCGCCTTGCCCTGCATATCAGCCACCTTTGCCGGTGAGAGCTGGATGATATAGCACAAGGCTCGGTCCGGGTTCTGCGTGTCTCGCTCCCAGCCAAAGTCGCGGTTCGGCCCACTGGGTGGCCCCGCGGCAATCTGCCCGGCGGCGGCGATTAGAACGAGAAGTCCAATTCCGTTCATGAGGACGTTCCTAACAATGAGTCTATAAAAACAGCGGTCAATAAGAAAAAATCGATGAGCGTGGCTGGAAAAAAGAGGCACACTGTCGCAGACAACACGGGCTGCGGAAGACTCCGTTGCATTGCGCTAGCATCGTTAAGCCTACATCATACGCAGTTGGGAAGTAAAGAGAAGTTGACAGCGGTAGTCGGGGCAAGCTGGGTGCAAATAATTTTGCGGTTTGCTAGCAATGGAACAAAATTGGTGAGCCGGCATCCAAAGCCGTAAACTAGTGGTAAGACGCGCGGCTTCTGCCGAAGATACCGTTGGTTCTGTCACATCGGCAACGATTATACGCGTTGGTCCTGACCAAACGCGCAATCTCGCTAAAGAAATCACCCCGATTGACTCGAAAACTAATGGCGGACAGTTTGTTCTGCATGGTCCCAACGAATCGCTTGATTCGCGAGGCGTGCTGATGAACTGGTTCAGTTAGGGGGGAATCTAACTGAGCAGGCTGCGCACTCGCTGTGCGCGGTTTTGCCGGAGTTGTTTGTGGGAAGCTGCGCAAGCGGAGTCCCGACGAGCATCGCCACGGGTTCTCCGTTGGTAGTTTTGGCTACACCTGCTGAAACGGTCCTATCACGACGGCTCATTTTCGAATCAATGGCTCGCACTGCTGCTCGGGGGTGTGGCTAGCGGGTTGGATTTGTGAACGCGGGACGATAAGGCAACTGACCGCAATTGAAGAGATGGGAAGCCAGTTCGACCGGGGAGAAGCTGAGTTCTCGGTCACCGGAGTTGGTTTCCAAAGAGAGCCCTGACCCAAGTGTCTGTCGGATGTGTTTGTCAATGGATTGGCAGCCGTTATGCGGGATGTTTCATCCCACATAGTTTGACAGGCAGGGGCGACCACGGCCAGATCGGATTTCGAATGTGAAATCTGCCTGGCTCTAAAACACGTAAGGAAAACGGAGATCCTGCATATGAAGGTGTTCACCACAGGACAGGTCGCGAAGATCTGTAAGGTGGCCCCTCGAACCGTGAGCAAATGGTTCGACTCCGGCCGACTCAAAGGATATCGCATTCCGGGCTCGCAAGACCGCCGGATCCCACGCGAATATCTGATCAGGTTCCTCAAGGAGCATGGTATGCCCCTGGGTGACCTGGAAGATGAGGCAATGGCCAAAGTCTTAATCGTTGCTCAAGACCAAGTTCTGATCGAGAATCTTCGGCGCGAATTACCGCCCGAGCGTGGATTCAAAGTCGGCACGGCAGCTAGCGGTTTTGAGGCGGGCATCCAGGCTGAAAGTTTCCATCCCGACTGCATGATTGTAGACTTCTCAATCGGCAAAGTGGAAGCGCTTCAGATCTGCCAAAATCTGCGTAAGAATAGCGATTTTACCGAGATCACTTTGATCGCACTGCTTCCTGACGACGGCCAGACGTTCAGCTTTGATCGCTCGGCAATTAACGAAACGTTCAAGAAGCCGTTCGATGCTCGCCTATTGGCAGAGCGTCTAAGGACCCTGGTTGGCAGCAAAAAAGAACTAGTCTAAGCGTTTTCCGCTCAGCTCAGTTGCCTTGCCCAAGGCCGCGTCCCGCGATCGATTCGGAAAAATCCCCGACATCTGTCAAAAGATAACAAGCTCACCCGCCCTTCGTGGCAGGTGGGCTTTTTTCGTTGGTGGGCCAACTCCCGGTCAATCGCCCACTACCGCTGGTCGAATCGCTCCGGGGCGGCTAATCTAGCCCACGAAGACGTGCATTTTGAACTCAGCAAGCCGAAGCTCGTTATCAGAAACAAAGTGGTATGACTGGCCAGACCGACGAAGCCGGGCGACTGTCGCATATTGACTCCCAAGGTGAGGCGCACATGGTCGACGTCGCGGACAAGGCCATCACGCGCCGCCGGGCGACAGCCCAGGCGGTATGCGTCATGAACGCGGAGACCGCGCAAGCGGTGCGCGGCAATACACTCCGCAAAGGCGATGTATTGCAAGTCGCCCGCGTGGCGGCGATCGCGGCGGCCAAACGCACCGATGAGCTCATACCGTTGTGCCACACGCTGCCGCTGGAGAGCGTCGATGTGCAGTTTCAGTGGCTGGACCAATTGCGCCTACAGATCCAAGTAACCACCGCCGCTACAGCTCGCACGGGGGTCGAGATGGAGGCTATGGTGGCGGTCAGCCTAGCCGCCCTGACCATTTACGATATGTGCAAATCCAGCGACCGCCAGCTCGCGATAGAACAGGTACAATTGCTGAGCAAAAGCGGTGGAGCGCGAGGCGACTTCCAGCGGCAGCCCAGTTCGCCGTAGTCCCAGTTCGCCGCAGTCCCAGTTCGCCGCAGTCCCAGTTCGCCGCAGTTCCAGTTCGCCGCAGTTCCAGCTCGCCGCAGTCCCGGCTGCTTTATCGCTGCCGACCAGCTACTTGATCACCATCGCTTACGCATTGCTGCCCATCCATCACGACACCAGCCCACAATTCAGGCTTTCGATGCTCGATTCCAATCCAACCTCCATGTCCATGCGACTTTCGCAGTCCGAGACAGTCGGTCCTCCTACGGCAGCTTCCGTAGTTGCTCAAGAGCTGGCCGGGCAAGTCCGTCAGCGCGTCGGTGAGGAGTTGTCACAAGTCGAAAAATTGCTCAGGGATGCGACCGCCAGTCGATATTCCGAAGTGGAGCAATTGTGTCGTGCGGCGGCCGCCATGGGAGGCAAACGCTTGCGACCGACGCTCGTCCTATTGTCGGCTCAGGCCATCGCCGGCCAACAGCTCAGCCACCGGGAGCGGCGGGACTTGGCGGCTATCTCCGCGGCTGTTGAATTGGTGCATGCGGCGAGTTTGGTCCACGACGACGTGATGGATAGTGCCGAGCAGCGACGCCATCAGCCCACGATCGTGGGCCAAGCGGGCAACTCGGCGGCGGTGCTACTGGGTGATCTACTGTTCACCCGCGCCTACGCCTTGGCGGCACGTTGCCGCAGCACACTGCCGGCACGGCAGATTGCGGCGGCGGCTACGCAGTTGTGCGCTGTCGAACTGCGGCAACAGGCCTCGGAAGGTTGCTGGACCATGTCGCACCGCACGTATCGCAGTCTGCTGCTGCAAAAAACCGGCGCCCTGTGCCGCGTGAGCAGTCAGTTGGGTTGCTGGCGGGCGGGCGGCGACCGCTTGCAGATCCTCAGCCTAGCGCGGTTTGGCAGCCAATTGGGACTGGCTTTTCAAATCCATGACGATTGGCTGGACTACTGGGGGACCGAGCGAGTGGGCAAGACGCTGGGCACGGATTTGGCTCAGGCTAAGCCGACTTTGCCGCTGCTGCGGTTGTTGAAAACCGCCTCGGCGAGCGAGCGACAGCGACTGGTCGCCCGGCTCGATGCGGGCACCCCTGATGATTTGGCTGCCGTCCGCAGGTCGCTCGACCGCAGCGACGCGGGGCGCTACACGTTGGCGGCGGCGCGGCGAGCCGCTCGCCGGGCTCAGTCGCAACTGGACGTGCTCCCCGCATCGGCTGCGAAACAATGCTTGAGCGCGCTGGCGGACTACAGCGTGCAGCGCGAGCTGTGAGGCGGCCGACTCAACGGTCCAGCAGCGGACCTTCGGGTAGAATTCGCAGCGGTGCTAACTCGGCTACGAAATCCTCCACATCGGTGAATTCTCGATAGACGCTTGCAAAGCGTACATAAGCCACTTGATCCAACGCAGCCAAATGCTGCATGACGATGCGGCCGATGATCGAACTGGGAATCTCGCTGTCATAGTCGGCTTGAATGTCCGCTTCCACCTTAGCGGCCAGCTCCAAGATGCGTTCGCTGCTGATGGGCCGCTTCCAACATGCGCGCTCCACGCCACGCTCGATTTTTTCTCGTGAAAACGGTTCGCGGACTAGATCTTTCTTGACGACTGTCAGAGAAAAGCGCTCGACGCGCTCGTACGTTGTAAAGCGACGACAGCACTGATTGCAGTACCGCCGACGGCGAATGGCGCGGCCGTCTTCGCAAGTCCGCGAATCGAGTACTCGGTCATTGTCGGCGCTACAATGAGGACAAAACATGCAGGGTTCCTTTAGTCAGCCTGAGCGTGCCAGCAGCTAACGTGGTCGGCCGAAGCACGCATCGTAACCGGCAAGCGAACAATCTACCAGTCCGCCCAGTTCGAGTCTGGTTTGAACTATTGTAGCTGTCGGCGGTTGTGAAAATGTTTTAGAATTGCCAGAGCGTAGAGCTAGCGTAGGCCGCTTATCGCCGTGGCACTCGCGCACTGCAAACCTGCCCAACAGCATCCCATCCTTAGGAACCGCCTGAAATGTCTAGCTCACTTCCCCCAGATTCGGAACTTCCACAAAGTGGCTCCGCGTCGCCAGCCCGCGATCGCTTCCAGACTGCCGCTGCTGAGAAAATGGCCACCGATCGCAGCCTGCCTGCCGAACGTAGTTTGTGGCAGGGAGGCTATTCTTCCAAAGCCATGTACGGGACTTGGATCGTTGCCGGCGTAATCACCGTGGCTGCCCTGGCCTTGGTGCTGATCTATGGGCGACAGCAACCCAATGCGCTGATGATCACTGGGGCAATTCTCTTGCTGGGTTGGTGCGCGGTTATCGGTCTATACTTGAGCCGCCGCTGGGGTGTGCACTACGAATTGACCACTCAGCGTTTCGTGCATCAAGACGGAATTTTCGTCCGTCGCAGCAATCGCATCGAAGTTATCGACATCGACGACGTGAGCTTCACCCAAGGAATTATTCAGCGGATGCTGGGTGTCGGTACCATCATCATCACCAGCAGCGACCGGAGCCACCCTGAATTGGTGATCCAAGGCATCGATCGCGTGCCTGAAATAGCCAGTTTGATCGATGATGTGCGGCGCGAAGAGCGTCGCCGCCGCAGTTTGCATATCGAGTCGGTATAGTCGCCCGAGGCACCTCCAGCGTCAGAGGATGGTTCGCGACGGGCTGCATTCCTAACGGCGACGGGCTGCGGCTGGGTTGAGTCGACGTGTGGCCGAGCTGGGTGCCACGCTGGGCTCCGGTGTAGGCATGATCTCTGGAGCTAGACGTGGAGCGCTGCCGGTCGGAGGCATAGCCGGAGGCGTGCTGGGGCCGTAGCTCTCTTCATAGACCTGCCCCTGCGTCGACCAGTCGGAAGCATGCCCGGCCGCTCCGTGCGACGCCCCGCAGTTGCATGGTTTTTTCGGACCGGAGGTTGCATAGCTGCCCGCCTGAAAGCCTTCCGCGGCGTAACCTTCGTTGATGAAACTCTCCCCGCCCAGACCATCACAACCACAGTCACCACCACTGCTGCTGCACATCCCCGAGTCGCATTGGCCCATGTAGGGACGCCCCAGCAAGAGCCGCAGCACACTGCGAACCGGCTGACGGCACTTGGTGCAGCCGCCGCAGTCGCCACCGCAATTGTCCGCGACGGGCGGTTCGCTGATCCATTCGTCGACGTATACTTCTCCACATCCGCTACCGCAACTGGCCAGTCCCATCAACGGTCCCGGTGGGCATCCGCTGTCACAACTGGAACCGTACATGCCATTCGATGGCATGCCTTGTACGCAGCAGCAACCCGCACCCACGACTGTTAGCAACCCCAGTAGCATCATCCCGGAAAGCTGTCGTAGCATTATAATTGTCCTGTGATCGTGGCGGGCCTCGCGTGGAGGCGACTTTGAAGCGCGAGGCGTGTTACCCCGCAAAGTCAGTATCGACCGATACAGTCTCTGTATTCCGTAACATTTATCAAAACCTTCATTACGAGCGGCCC
>JBEBXX010000131.1:0-6415 GCA_040391435.1 Aureliella helgolandensis
TAACATTCACACGATCGAAGGGGGTACTCACGTCTCTGGTTTCCGCTCAGCCTTAACTCGGGCCTTGAATAACTACGGCAAGAAAGAGGGCTTGTTCAAGGACCTCGCTCCGACCGGCGACGACTTCCGCGAAGGCCTGACGGCAGTGATTAGCCTGCGCGTGCCACATCCGCAGTTCGAGGGTCAGACCAAGACCAAGCTGGGCAACGGTGAGGTCGAAGGCATCGTCAACGGAGCGGTTGGCGAGGCGCTGCAGAAGTACTTGGAGGAGAACCCCAAGAACGCCAAGCTGATCGTCAAAAAGGGGATGCTCGCCTGCGAAGCTCGGGAGGCGGCGCGCAAGGCCAAGGACCTGCTGCGCAAGCGCAAAGATGCACTTAGCGGCGGCGGACTGCCCGGCAAGCTACGCGATTGTATCAGCAACAAGATGGAGGAATGCGAAGTCTATTTGGTGGAAGGTGATTCGGCCGGTGGTAGCGCCGAAGGGGGCCGCTTCCGAGACTTCCAAGCCATCCTGCCGCTGCGTGGTAAGATTATCAACGCTTACAAAAGCCGCGAGGACAAAGTGCTGGCCAATGAGGAAGTCCAGAGCATGATCCAAGCCATTGGCTGCGGGATCGGCGAAGACCAAGACATCTCTAAACGCCGCTACAACAAGGTCATCATCATGACCGACGCCGATGTGGATGGTTCGCACATCCGCACGCTGTTGTTGTGCTTCTTCTATCGCCAGATGTATCAATTGCTGGCCGGTGGACACGTCTATCTGGCGCAGCCGCCCCTGTTCCGCGTCGTGCGCGGCAAGTCAACTCGCTACTACGTGCAGACCGAAGAGGAGATGCGAGTGCAGTTGATGGAGCGCGGTCTGGCCGATTGCTGGCTGGAGCTAGAGGATGGCCAGCGATTCGATGGAGAGCCGATGCGCATCTTGTGCGGGATCCTGGCCAGTATGGAAGAAGCTCTGTTGGCGCTTGAGCGACGCGGCGTTAACCTGCGGTTGCATGCCGAGCGACTCGACCCGGAGACCAATCGCCTACCGATCTTCCTGCTAACCGTGGGCAACGATCTACACTGGTTCTTTACCCGCGATGCAATGGAAGCCTTCATCGAGGAGGAAAAGCTGACGCTCGAATCAAGGACGCTGGTCGACTCCGAGAGCGGCGACGCGGACGCAGCGCTTGCACCACCACAAGCTGCAGATACCGATCAAGTCTTGGCCTACTTCGTAGAGATGCACGAGATTAAGACTATCAACACGGGCTTGAAAGATCTTGCCGAACATGGTTTTTCCATCCGCGATCTAATTCCCGAGCAGCGTACTGGTTCGACCGAATCGAAGTTCCACTTGAACCGCGAGGAAATTCGCACAGGCATCGACGACTTGCGAGCCCTGCTGCCAGCTATTCGCGCGGCTGGGGAAAAGGGGATGCAGGTCACGCGCTTTAAGGGGCTGGGTGAAATGAACCCTGAAGAGTTGCGCGAGACGACGCTCGATCGATCCAATCGCACGCTGGTGCAAGTCACGCTGACCGACGCGGCGGCGGCCGACGAGATGTTCCGCATCTTGATGGGGGACAAGGTCGAGCCACGAAGGCACTTCATCGAGAAGCACGCGCTGGAAGTTCGCAATTTGGACGTGTAGTGCACGCGGTATTGCGGGCCAGAGGCCCAGCGGATTATTTAGCCCAGCCTGCAAGGCTGGGCACGCGGTATTGCGGGCCAAGGGCCCAGACGATTATCTAGCCGAGCCTGCAAGGCTGGGCACGCGGTATTGCGGGCCAAAGGCCCAGCGGATTATCTAGCCCGGCCTGCAGGGCTAGGTAGACTGTGTCTCCTTCGCCAACTCGTCCACCAAATTTCTTGGAAAATCCGTGCGCTAAACTATTGACGGGCCACACACCCAGTGTACCATTAGACTAGTACACCAGGCAACCAGGCGCTCTTTTGAGGATTGGCCGGCCATGTTTTTCTCGATTGATGCCAGCGATGGCGTCCCCATTTACGAGCAGGTGGTGCGGCAAGTTAAGTTCGCCATCGCCGAGGAGGCGCTTCAGCCAGGGCAGTTGCTTCCGAGCATCCGCGCCCTGAGCGTCGATCTGGCGATCAACCCCAATACAGTGGCGCGCGCCTTTCAGCAGCTTCAGTCCGAGGGCATCCTCGAGACGGTCCGCGGGCGTGGGCTAGCGGTCTGTGCGGGGGTGGCGGACCGCTGCAGGCTGGTTCGCCGCGAGCTGATTAGCGAGCGCCTGCGAGCGGCGCTCGACGAGGCACTGCGCGGTGGATTGCAAGCCGACGAAATTCAATCAATCGTGCAGCATCAACTGCGCGAATTGGCTGGGCAGGTGACACAATGATTCTGTTCTCATGCACTTGTAGCATTCGCACTCTTGGCTCGCCCTGCTTTGAAGGAACCCTACGATGACCAGTTGCATTTCAATTCGTGGCTTGGAGATGCACTTCCGCGGCTGCGACGCGCTCAAGGGAGTCGATTTGGAGATTCCCAGCGGATCGGTGTTCGCGCTGCTCGGTGAGAACGGCGCCGGCAAGACGACATTGATTCGCATCCTGACGGGATTTCTGCAACCCTCAGCGGGAACCTGCACGGTGTGCGGCTTGGATCCCAGCAGCGACGCGCTGGAGATCCGCCGGCGAGTGGGATATGTGTCGGACAGCCCCGCGCTCTACGACTGGATGAAAGTCGGTGAGATCGGCTGGTTCGCCGCAGCTTTTTTCGATGACGCTTTTCTGAAGCGCTATCGCGACCTGATCGCTCGCTATGAAGTGCCCGAGACCCGCAAGATTCGGCACTTGAGCAAAGGGCAGCGGGCCAAAGTTGCTTTGGCCCTGGCAGTCGCACCCGACCCTGAGCTATTGATTTTGGACGAGCCCACCTCGGGGCTCGACCCGCTGGTGCGGCGCGAGTTTTTGGAAAGCATGGTCGACCGCGCTGCGACGGGCCGAACAGTGCTGCTGTCGAGCCATCAGATATCAGAGGTCGAGCGCGTGGCAGACCGGGTCGCTATCCTGCGCGGTGGCCGCGTCCGCTTGGAGGATAACTTGGCGGAGCTCAAGGAGTCGATCGTCAACGTGACGATCACACTGGCCGATCCGCTCTCTGCCCTTCCCGAGCTGGACGCCCCGGCAGAGCTTTTAAGCGAACAGAACGAGGGCAGGCAGCGGCGATGGATGGTGCGCGGTTTCAGCGATGCACACCAAGCAGAACTCGAAGCGCGGCCCAGCGTGCTGTCGGTGCGCACTCGCCCCGCCACGCTCGACGAGCTATTTGTTGCGTGCACGCGCGGCTTGGTACCTGAGCTGGATTGCGCCGGCGCTGTGGTGAGCCACACATCCGCTCAGCGGCAGGCGTCGACTCCACAGCCGACTCGCTAAGCGACTCGCCAGAGTGAGTCGCGCCGCGCATGCGGGCGAGCACCACACGAAGGTCTTGATGACTTCCGCTGCGGACGGAACTCCAGCAACACTAATTGTTTTTCTGCGGGAACTACTCCAATGAACCGAAACATGATTATCCGGCGCTTGTGGTGGAAAGAACTGCGGCAGCTCGTGCCACTGATTGGCCTGCTGATGCTAGTCGGCGTGCTGCTCATCTTATTCTCGCTGTCGATCAAGTCTCCCACGAGCCAGCAGTACTTTGTATTGGTTGTACTATTGGGCATGCCCAGTCTCTTCGCGGCCGGTGCCGGTGCGCTGCTGGTAGGGCAAGAAAAAGAGGTGCGATCCATCGACTGGCTGCGCACGTTGCCGGTCATTAGTGCAGATCTAGCCCTCACCAAACTGCTGGCCGCAATGCTCGGCTTATTCGTCGTATGGCTGGTGAGCTTGGGCCTGGCTCTGGTCGCGCGAGTTCTCATGTCATCCGGTGCCGGCACGAACGCGATGTGGGTTTGGCCGCTGTATTCGCTGTATTTGCTGCTGGTCGGTTTTGCTACGGCTTGGCAACTGCGGTCCTCGCTCGTGAGTTTGCTGTTGGTAGTCCCGCTGGCTGGCTTGCCGCTGCTACTGGCCCACCTGCACGAGTGGATTATCGCTTGGGATCCTTCCTTGAACCGCGACCCGGCGGCCTGGCTGGTGGCGGTCTATATCGCGCTCGTGGGCGGATGCGTGTTTGGCTGGGGTCGGCGGGCAGCGCTAGCTTATATGTCTCCCGAGCGCAGTTCTGTGTCGGCCTCCGAACAGCATGCGATGGTCGCCCCTGCGGCCTTTGATACAGCTCCCCGAAGCTCCCCAGCTCCCGCCCTGCTGTGGCAGTTTTACGCTCAGAACCGCGGCCTGTTGCTCGGTCTCGCCGGTGTGCTGATTGCCTGCTCATATGCTTTGCTCAAGACATACGCTTTGCTCTACGCTGGCTCAGACACGTATGGGCTGCCGTGGGCAGGCGATCTGTTCGGCTTTCTGACGATTGTCCCGATCTTTGTGAGCATCAGTTGGTTAGGGCTGCTGGCGTTTCAGACCGACACGCTGCAACGGCGAAGCCAGTTCCTGGCCGACCGGGGCGTCTCGCCAGGTCTGACCTGGCTGACGCGACAAGCCTTTCCATGGCTATCGCTGGTCGTGGCGGCGAGCATCGCGCTGTACGTCAGCCGCGACTTCCTGACCAATGCGAGCGTACAAATCCAGGTAGCAGTCATCGCGACTAGTATTGCAATTATGGGTGCGTCTCAGTGGCTCGGACAAACCTTGCGGAGCGTGATACTGTGCGCCATACTCGCGCCGCTGATCAGTTTTCTGTTTGCCGGATATTTGATCCACGCAGCGACTACCCTGTTAGCTCCCTCGTGGGTGATTGCCCTGACGCTAGCCCTGCCACTGGTAGCCACGTTCGGAGCCACAGCAGCCTGGATGGATGGGCGAAGCGGATGGCGGCTCTGGGCTTGGCATGCTGCCCTGCTCGGGCTGGTTGTGCTCTTGCCCAGCTCCACTTACGTCTATTTGATCGCTACCTATCCACGGATGTCGGCGGCAAGCCGAGAGGAGCTGACACGACTCGCAGTGCAGCCGCCCGGAGCCATGGGAAATTCCAACAACTGGCTCAGTATGCACAGCGGCAACCCAGCCGATGTCGCAAGCGATTCTCAAGCGAAGACCGACCGCGATCTTGCGGAGTCCCGCAGCCGATCGCTGGACACCTTGCGTCTGAAAATGGACATGGATTCCAGGGCGGTGGCGGGTTGGGACACCATCATGAAGCTAGCCGCAGATGCCATCGTCGCACGCTTGAGCGATCCCTCGGCCGCCGATGATGAGCGAGTTCGGCGGTACCGTACATCGCTGGAGTTGATCGTTGAATTTGCAAAGCGGCAGCGGAGGTCGCTGGCTTTAATCGGTCAAGATTCGGCCGACAACTGCGAAATGTTGATGCTAGAGGAGATGCAAGCTCCACTGGCTGAGCAGCGCATGGGAGCCAAACTGCACGCTGCGATTGTGTCGCTACTAGCCGATCCCGCTCGCCGCAATGCTGCCCGGCGGACCGCCTTGGCGGCGAGCTGGCAAGCGGCACAGCCTAGCAAGCTAGAGCTTATTAGCGCGGACCGGCCGATGCTGGGCGGCTACGACATGCTGGCTCAGGAGCTGCAGCAACACGTGACATTGCGAGAGCTCTGGCAGGCTTCACGGAAAGTCGGTTTGGTGAGCGAGCTGCTACTGCAGTTGCTCGACGCTACGAGCGACGCGCAGCGCGAGTCGGTGCGCAGCAAGATCTACGCACTGCTGAATTTTCGCGAATCGCCGAACATATCCAGCGGAGCGTATTTGCAATCCGCAGCAGGACCAAAATTGCTCTATGGCGAATTGGGGACTAGGTCCGTCCCTGGCCGGACTTGGGGCGGCGAATGGGAACATCGCGCCGCGGCATTGCGAACTGAATAAAAGCTAGCCTAACGCGCTAGCGTAGGGCCCTAGCCTAACGCGCTAGCGTAGGGCTCTAACCTAACTAACCTAACGCGCTAGCGTAGGGCCTCGAACGCTTGCCCTACGTTAGCGCACTAGGCCGGCAAATGTAAAAACTCCACGCTAGCGCGTTAGGCTGGCGCATGTAACCCGTCACTTTGTAGAGAAACACTATGAACGCTCCTCACAACGTGCCCGCTCAGTATGCGACGACCGGGCGCCTGGTTTCGATCAAGTGGCTGGTTCCGCTAGTGGTGATCCCCGTCGTGGGCTTTGCGGTTTACGTCGGCTGGCTACTGTACAACGAGTATCAGGCTCACCAGTCGATGAACGCTCGGATGACATCGATTCGCGCCGCGGGCGCAGCGCCGGAAGATAGTTGGCTTGCCAAGCGTTTTGCTGAAACGGCCTCGAGTGAAGGCACCGCGGCCTGGAGCGAAATCATTATGCTTAGTTCAAGCGTGGGCTGGAGTGCAATCGGCGATTTGCCCATTGTTGGAAATGGAGA
>JBEBXX010000132.1:0-6412 GCA_040391435.1 Aureliella helgolandensis
TGACCCGCTCAGCGGAAGTCGGTCCACAGTAAGCCCCGGCCGGGAAGTGCGCCAGGCACGCGCAGAACAGCGCCGCTTAAGCCGACTTAGCCAGGTTGGCGGCTGCCTGTTGATTGAGTTTGTTATACAGCGTTTTCAGGCTGATGCCGAGCTCTTCGGAGGCGGCTTGTTTGTTGCCGCAGTGCCGAGTCACCGCTTCTTGAATCGCGGTCAGCTCCAGTTCCTTGAGAGACATCGGCCCTAGGGAGCGCAGTTCCTTTCGCAACCTCCGGTCGGTGAAGTGTTTGGGCAAGTGCTCGGTGAGGATCGGAGGGGATTCGCACAGGATGGAAGCGTGCTCGATCACATTCGCTAGCTCGCGGACATTGCCCGGCCAGATGTGATTGGTCAGCTCGGCCATGGCCTCGGGGCTGAAAACTTGTTCGTCGACGGATGTGCCTTGGCGAAAGCGACGGAACAGGTGCAGAGCCAGGATAGGAATATCGCTGGCCCGTTCACGCAGCGGTGGGAGGTGGATCTCAAATGTGTTGATGCGGAACATCAAGTCTTCGCGAAAGTCGCCATCTTCGACCATTTGTTCTAGGTCGCGGTGGGTCGCGCACACCACGCGCACGTCGACTTTGAACGGATCGTTGTCGCCCAGCCGGCGAACTTCGCCACTTTCCAACACGCGCAGTAACTTGGCTTGCATGCCCAGCGGCAGCTCGCCGATCTCGTCTAGAAAGATCGTGCCACCGCTGGCGACTTCGAACAGTCCGTCGCGTTGGCTATCGGCACCGGTGAAAGCTCCTTTGCGATGTCCGAACAGTTCGCTTTCGATCAGGTTCTCCGGCAGTGCGCCACAATTGATGGCTACGAAAGCCTTGTCTTTGCGAGTGCTTTGATCATGCACGCTGCGGGCTACCAACTCCTTGCCGCAACCGGTCTCGCCGCGAATCATCACGGTGGAGTGGGTGGGAGCGACGCGAGAGACCAACTGCTTGACGGCTTCCATGGATTGGTGAGCGCCGATCAACGGAGTGTGGCCCGCTTGTTGGATGACTTGTTTTTTAGCGGCGAAATAACTGCGGACGCTATCGCGCCGGGCCAGGACCTCACCTAGCAGTTTTTGCAAGTCGGCCAAACGGCAGGGTTTGGTCAATTATTCACAGGCACCGTAGCGCATGGCGGCCACGGCCGTCTCAAGCGACTCCTTGCCAGTCAACACGATAGCCTCGGTCTCTGGCGAGTGCTCCTTGACGGCTCGAATGACATCGATGCCATTCATGCCTGGCATGTCCAAATCCACCAGCATGCAGTCAAATTTTTCGCGTTTGGCCTCGCGAACTGCTGACACGCCGTCGGGACAGACGGTGACGGTGTGGCCCATCCGCGGCAGTTCCATGCCCATCAAATCTTGCAGTGATTCTTCATCGTCAGCGAACAAGATACGCAGCCCATTAGGCGGCAGCTTGCTTGAATCCTTCATGGTATTCCTTACCGGTCGATCTGAGAGGCAGCGTGAGTGTAAACGTCGAACCTAGGTCGTGACCCAAGCTGACAGGGACCAGGCTTCCGCCGTGGTCCTGGACAATGCGGTAGGTGATCGAGAGTCCCAGACCCGTGCCGCGTCCGTCGCGACGTCGAGTAAAGAACGGTTCAAACAGGTGAGCCAGCACCTCGTCGGTCATCCCACACCCATTGTCTGTGAGCTTCACTGTAAAGTTTTCTGAGCTTGAAACCAAGCTCACTTGTACCAGACCACCGTCCTGACAGGCGACGAGATAATTGGTCAAAAGGTTTAAGATGAACTGCTTAAACTCCGCCGGACTGACCCACGCCAGCACCGAATCCGAACCCTGGAACTCCACCGACTTATTGCGGTATTGCCCCAGGTGTTTGACCAGGGCAATGACATCTGTGATCGACTCGTTGATATCCGTCTCTTGCTTGCGTTGAGTCTCGCCCAGGCGTGAGAAATCGAGCAGGCGTTCGGTGATCCCCTTGCAGCGAAAAGCTTCGTCTTGAATGCGTTTGAGATATTTGCGAAGGACCTCGATTTGATCCTGGTCGTAGGTCGGTATATCGGCGGTGTGCTGCGGTAGCCCATGCAGGATCTCGTGCAATCGTCCTTCGAGCGCTTCGGCGCTCCAGGCGATCGAGGCCAGCGGGTTGTTGATCTCGTGCGCAACGCCGGCCGCCAGAAAACCGACGCTGGCCAACTGTTCGCTGCGCACCACTTCTTGCGTGCGCTGCTGTACGGTCTCGTTGAGGTTGTTCTTGATCGACAAGAATTGCTCGGTCATCTTATTCATTGCGCCGGCCAGTTCCGACAGCTCATCCTGGCTGTGCAAATGAATGCGGTGATCGAACTGACCTTGGGCAATGAGCCGACTGCCGTGCAGCAAGACTTTAAAGGGCTGCACCACGTGATGGCGGAAAAACCAAAACGACGCGAACACGATGATCAGCGCGACGATCGACGTGATGAAGGTCGAGACGATCAGTGCCCGGTAGCGATTGCGCACCTCTCCGCGAAAGTTCTCCATGCGTTCTAGCAAGTACATCGGCAGTTCTTGGACAGTTACGGCCAAGGCCTCCAGGTCATTCTTGAGCCACGGGCTAGCGGTCAAAATCGTGCCGGGATCGTTGCTGATCCAGTGAACTGCATTGAGCTGTGTGCGAATGCCCTTGGCGCTTTCCAGTTCGTTGCTGCGGTCGGCCAGCAGCGGATCGGAGAGCATGTGGTTGCGGACCTGGGACTCGTAGTCGTGCAGCGTCTTTTCGACTTCGAGCATCTGCTGTCGAAACCAGGCTCGCCGCGGCTTAACAGAAAACGGGGTCAACCACAGTTCATCCGCTTTGGTGACGGGCGCAGCGTCGGCATAGCTCATGAGCTTGTCGACCTCTTCGCGCAGTTTCGAAGTCGTCTTTAGTTCGGCGGCTAGCTGGCTGATCGTCAGCGATAGATTGCGATAGGCGTAGACGCCGTAGAGGCTGGAATACATCCACGCTAGAAGCGTGCAGGTGAGCAGTAGCGTAGTAATCAGAATTTTCTTACGAATCAGCATCCGCGTTACCAAGCTAGCCTCCTTGCTCTACCGCCAATCGTCCGCGGGCGTACTGAGCTTGTGTGAATTTCGCAATCTGCGGGCAATCCTTCAGCCGCTGGCTATGCGCCGCGCATGGCGTGCCAAGCCCAGATGGCGACGATGCCAAACAGGGACGCGGCAATGGCCTTGTATTCGCGATTGCGTTGCCATTCGAATAATGACCAGCCACTGAAACAGGCAGGCTTGAGCCTACGCGGAATGAACCGCGGCGTCTCCTGAACGTAGGCATTCCATTGAGCTGGAAAGACGCGCGCAAGCTTTGCTTCTTCTAAGCGGACTTGTTTCCAATACAAATAGCTCATGGGGCCAGCCACAAATAGCAGCGTCGGCCAGTCGCGACACAGCACACAAAAACCCGCCATCATCAAGAAGGAGCCTACGTACAGCGGGTTGCGGACTAGCGCATACGGGCCGAAGGTTGTCAGCTCGCGAGATTTGTTCAGCGTTCCGGCGGACCACGTGCGAATCAGCAGGCCGATGAGCAGTAGCCCCAGGCCTAGGCGGCTACCCGGACTGCTCAGCAGCAGCGGGTTGTGCGGCACGGTCTGCGCGACAAAAACGTTGACCAGCGTCAGCGTGGTAAAGCCCACCAGGCTGATAGCGATGCGCCGCCGCGACAGCCAGCGATGAAGGCTACTTGGCTCAATGACCGTGCGCTCTGCCGAGCAGCCCGAGGTGTTTAGTTGTGCAGATGCAATGATATGCGTTCCTTCGCGATTAGGTCCGGTAGAGTTTTCGCAGCCACCATGCTCCGGCGGCTAGCAGGATCAGGTTTCCCAACCAGACTGCCATAGCCGGCCAGTTTCCATCTTTGGATTGATCTAGGCCGACCATAAAGGCAGGATAGAACAGAAGCAGAATAGGCATAAAACAGGTGCCAAAGCTAGTCCAATGATCGGCCGATCGCATCCAAATGGACAGCGGAATACCGACCCACACAAAAAACAGACAGCTAAAGCCACTGGCCCAGCGTCGCCAGGGTTCGATATCCAATCGCTGCAGGCGGCTGCGTCCCAACTCCACCACAGTTATCGCCTCAAAGGCGCGCGCATCGTCCAACCACTCCAGCTTTCCCGCAGCTAGTCCAAGTGCCGTTCGCGCGGCTAGCAGCTCTTGGGTCTTCTCAATTAGAGCCCGCTGCTTCTTGATCTCCGGCCCAATCTCGCGCATGGGATATTCCGTGGGATGGCTCGAGGTGGTTCCCTTTTTGGTGGCCTGCGACAGTTTCACACGATACGTGTGCGTCCCCGGCTGGCTGGATATCCATGTTCCGTGCTGCATCTCCATGTCGATGAGATCGATGCGCAATTCCTCAGCTTCGGGGTCGACCGTTAGACGCGCTGACGCGGCCGTGATCTCGACCGAGCTACCGTCGCTCTGTGGCGGCGTGTTGATGGTCGGGCGAATCAGCTCGCGGCCGTCGGGACCGATGCCATGCACGTGGATCGAAAAACCCTGGTCTGAACTGTACGATCCCTGCGAGGCCAGATAGTTGTAGGCGACTTGCTCGACCGACTGCATCACGATGCGATTGATGCCGGGCCTGCCCCACGAGACGGCGATGTCATTGAGCCACACGGCGAGCAGGCTGAGCAGTAGACTAGCCACCAGTGCCGGTGCGATAAAGCGAATCGGCGGTACGCCTGCAGCCATCACCGCCAGTAGTTCGTTGTCCGCGCTGAGCCGCCCATAGACGCTGCACACCGCAAATAAAAGCGTGGCCGGGATGGCGAATTGGAGCGAGATAGGCAACACATAGGGGATGAGCTGCAGCACGGCCATCGGGCCCAGCCCCTGACTGAGCAATTGCTGCACGACGCCGGCAAGCATGATCATCGACGTGAACGCCACCAGGGCGACCACGAACAACTTGCTGATTTCCCACACGATGTAAAAGTTGAAGCGACGCATCATGCGCGGAGTCTAGCAACTGCTTCGCGCCAAGCAAATGTCGAAATCCCAGCCGCAACCGGCCGCGGCCCCTAGCCGCTGCGGGGCTGCGCGTAGCCGTAACGCTGCGCGTAGTCGCTCCAGCGCTGGAGAATCTCTTGATCTAGTTGGGTATCGCTGACGTGGGTATTGGGCTGATATTCCTGGTGATGCTCCAGACGCTTCCGCAAGTGCGGCTCGACCACTGAAAAATCCCCCAGGTCGAGTTTGCTATACAAGCTGCGTATGGTTTCCAACGGGTCGGCGACGAGGTCTTCGTAGCGCAAGTCGACTAGATGCTGGCTATCTACCTGCGCTCGATCGGATTCGAACTGCGCATACATCCGCTTCAGGCATTCCGAAACGTATTCGCGCATGTAGAGTTCATCGTGTGACTGCTGCAGTGCCTGGACCCCTTCGAGCGACTTCCAGAGGCGCAGCGTGGACAGGAACAACTTGCGTGGATCGCGGGTTAAGTGGATGAATTTGGCTTGCGGGAACATGCGGGCTAACTCTGCCATGCGCCCGGTATGCGTGGGGCTTTTGAGCACCAAGCGTTTGCCCTCGTGGTGAAAAGTCAGCGCGCGCATGAACCATAGCAGTTTGTCGCGCCACTGGCCCCGCTGCTGGTCGCTCAGCCCCGACATCGTCAGGTATTCCAGATCGGGATCTTGAGTTTTAGGGAAGGCGATGCGCAGGTACGGGCTGGGAACCCCTAGGTTCATGAGTGCGAATTCATCCTCCTGCGGCAGTGTCCATCCCGCTTCCATATTGTCCATCGGCCGTTTTTTAGGGAGCAGAAAGCCGCCGAAACGCACCATCATCGCTTCGCTGACCACGAAGTGCCAAGGGGCAAAGCATTGGTAGGTGCTGGGACAGGCAAACCGCGGGTCGGTCATCATCAGTTCATGCAGCAGCGTCGTGCCGCTGCGCCAGTGGCCCAAGATGAAAATTGGTGGCTCAGCGATAGGCGTCTCACGAATCTTGCGGCCGTAGAGAAGCGATTGCGCAGCGGCCAGCACGTCGTTGGCTGGCGTGAAAAAACTCACCCCCAGGGCGATCGGCAAACGCGTAGGGCTGATGCGAAAGCCATTGCGAGCCATCAAGCGCCACCAGTAAGCGGCGCGCATGCCGTGCCAGAAACGTGGGCTGATGGCTGGGTAGGCGTTGGTCTTCTCACGCTCAGCGCGACCGCCCGCAGGCGGCGGCGGTGAGCTGTCGGAAGTGCCAAGTGGTTCGACTGCGCGAAGGCTATCTGCGGGCGGCATGGTGTTTTCCAAAGCTATCTAATTCGATCTGCCCGCCGCGCCATGGAAGGCTCCCTCCATTCGCACTGGACAGCGTTTACTCTTGGTCGCTACTCTGCAGTTGCGGCGGGTGAGGGGTGTGAG
>JBEBXX010000133.1:0-6406 GCA_040391435.1 Aureliella helgolandensis
AGACACAGCCCGACGTTCGTTCCAACCGTGTGCTCAAGCGCGGCCACGCGGTTAGCTGCAGCGATCTATAGCTGGTCGGACAGCAGCTCGCTCAACCGCTTCATCCGCCGCCGATTGGCCCCAAAGTCATAATATCCCAAGCGAGCAGCCGAGCGGAAATGCAATTGGCCGCTGGCCCCATCCGCCATGAATTCCACGTCATCACGAAAACGAAAGACTAAGCTACTGAACACCGCGTGCAGGTAATTCTCCCGTTGCACCACTATGCGTACCCGCGGCATGTTCGACAGCACAGCAGCGATGCGCTCGATGGCCTGAGCGTCGGAACCGCTGAATTTCAGGGTTGGCATTCTCTGCTCATCACGTGAGGCCTGCGTACAAACACAGTTCGGTTTGTGTGGACAATCCCGCAGTGAGCGTGTCGGCCCGCTGGCTTGCTTCGAATCGAAATCAGGCATAGGTCATCACACTCCATATAGCTTCGACTCAATATCGTTCACTAAGCACCCGCGAGGCTAATCACTTTTTAACATTGCGACTCTATGGCTTCGATCAGTGCGGTCACCTTTTTGGGCGAGACGCTAACTTTGGTACCCAGTTGCTGTGCGAAAATCGAAACGCGAAGCTCCTCGATCATCCATCTTAGCTCGCTCAGTTGCTGTTCCATCGCGGGCTGATGAGCCGCATCGCTCGCGGCCAATCGCTGATAACTCGCCCACGCCGCAGCGATCGGTTCGGATAACTTTTTATCTTTGGCCACGCCACCGCTCTTTAATTTGTCAACGCGAGCCAGCATGGCTTGAAAGTATCTAGGATATTCGGACAACCACTGCCACGGAGTTTCGCGCAGGAACCCCTCGGCGAGCAGGCGCTGCGACTGCGCGCGCAGGTCGCTGAGAACTTCTTGCCAAGTCGCCGGAGCTTTCTCCAACAACAATCGTACCTGGTGCACCTGCTCAGCCAATTTGGGAAACCATCCAGCGACCTCTTGGGCAGCCACGGAAATCTGCCCCGCGGCACGGGCGTTGCGAGCTTCGAATTCTTCGCGGCTGCGAATCGGGGGCTGTCCGTCGATGAGCGCGATACGCACCAATAGCTCCTGCAATTGACTGGTCCACTGGTTACCCGTCAGCACATGCCCCAGCTTGACGCAGCTAGGAGTAAAGTTTGGCAGATGAGCGACTTGGCTGCGGAGTGAGCGATGGTGTTTGGTGGCTAGCAGGCGGGTCAGACCATGCCGTGTCAACCTCTCGGCCTCCAGCTCCGTATCGGCCAGTCGCAGATGCACCTTGTCCTGTTCCGCGACCAGGGCAGGGTAGGCAGCGACCAACAGTCCTCCGCGCCGCACAGCGATGGGCGGTGGAATGCCGTCGAAGTCGTTGGCTGTCACCAGCCGATCTGTCCAATCGTCGTGGCTGGCACTGTCGCGGACCGCCGTAGGTCGCCCGAGTGCAGCCGGCGGCGGTGCCAGAGCAGCTTGCAGTTTGAGCAGATCTCGACTGCTCTCCAGCAATTGGCCTTCATCGTCGACAACATTGATGCGAAATCGCAAGTGCTCGGGCAGTTTGTCCAGTGCGAAATGGGATGGTTGAATGCGTTCGCCCGCATAAGCGGTCATGACAGCGGCCAGTGCGGTAGTGAATGGCTGCTCACGCGAGACCTGGGACAATTCGCCCACCAACCGCTTGGCCACATCGGGCGCGGGAACGAAGTTCGTTCGCAGCGACTTGGGTAGGCCGCGAATCAAGTGCAGGATCTTCTCCTCCATCAAACCCGGCACCAACCAGCCCAAGGACTCGTCGCTCACTTGCCGCAGGGCGGCTTGTGGAACAGTTATCGTCACTCCGTCGTTTGCCTGTCCGGGTTCAAAGTGATAGCTCAGAGGTAGTTCTGTTGGTCCGGCTTGAAACGCATTGGGAAAGGCTTCTTCGACTGGCACGGCCGGTTGCTGTGGATCGAGCAGGTCTTCGGGACGCATCCACAAAGCTTTCTCAGCGGGCTGCCCCTGGTGCTTTCGCAGCCAGGCTCGCAAGCTGGCCAAGTCGACCACATCTGTGGGGATGCGACTCGTGTAAAACGATGCCAGGTGGTAGCGATCGAGTATATAGTCTCGCGAACGCGTGCGTTGCACCAATTCGTGCATGTCGGCCAGCATCTCTTGGTTGTGCAGGTAGAATGCCTCGCGGCAATCCCACTCTCCCTCAACCAATCCATGTTCAATGAGCATGTCCCGCGCCGCGTCTGGATCAATCGGTGCCAACTGCGCTCGCTGGCCGCTGACGATCGTCAAGCCGTAGAGGGTGCTGCGTTTGTACACCAACGCCGCCCCGGTCTTGCTGCTCCAGTGCGGATCGCTGTAATTGTGCTTTAACAATTCCGCGGCGGCCTGCTCAATCCACTCGACGTCGATCTCAGCTATCGTGCGGCCGTAGCGCTTGGCCGTCTCGACGATCTCGGCCACCATGATCCATCTGGGCTTGCGGCGAAACAACCCCGAGCCAGGCCAGAGTGCGATCGACAATCCGCCGCAAGCTTTGTATTCAAAAGTATCGCCACGCTGCGCCACGCCGCTGATTAGGCCTGCCAACAGCGATTGATGTATGGGGGCGTAGCCTTCGGGCCGCTTGAGCTTTTCTGTTGCCTCTTCATTCTTTAGATTCTGCGACTTGGAACCCTTTTGGCGGCGGCGTTCGCTGGGGGCTTCCAAACGCTCGCGATCGATGGGTGGCAAATGAAATTGTCGCTTGCCGCATTTGATACCAGCGCTAGCCAGCAGATCCTTCAACTGCCTCACCACGTCGCCCCATTCGCGGAAACCCTGGGGCGATAAGAATTTTTGGCTGAGCGCTTTCTGTAATCGCGAACGCCCGAGATCGTTCTTCAGATGCTCGTAGAAATCCCACAGCCGCAAATAGCTCAGAAAGTCGCTGTGCGGATCGGCGAACATCGCGTGCGCTTCATCGGCTTGGGGGCGCAGTCCCGCCGGTCGCTGACGAACATCTTGAGTCTCCAAGGCCGCAGCGATAACCACTACTTCCGCCACGCAATTCCGTTCATGAGCCTCAAGCAGCATCCGCCCCACGCGCGGTTCGCAGGGCAGGCGTCCCAACTGCTGACCAATCGTAGTCAGGCTGCCAGCGGTGTCGATAGCTCCCAACTCGCGCAGCGTTCGCTCCGCATCTCGCAGCGACTCGGCGCTGGGTGGATCCAGCAGCGGGAACTCAGCTAGGGCTCCCAGTCGCAATGTCTTGCTTTGGAGCATGACGCTGGCTAGATCGCTGCGGCGGATCTCCGGCGTGGTAAAGCGGCTGCGCGTCGCGAAGTCCTCTTGTGAGAACAGCCGAATGCAGATGCCCGGTCCGATACGGCCGCAGCGCCCAGCCCGTTGATTGGCCGAAGCCTGCGAGACGCCTTCGATGGGCAGCCGCTGGACCTTGCTGCGCGGGGCGTAACGCGAGATGCGGACCAGCCCGGTATCGATCACGTAGCGGATCCCAGGCACGGTCAGCGACGATTCAGCCACGTTGGTCGATAGCACGATCCGCCGCTGGGCATGCGCGGTAAAAATTTTGTTCTGGTCGGCGTGGCTCAGCCGTGCGTAGAGCGGCAAAATGTCGACGTTGGTTCCGAGTCGCGTGAAATGACCGCGCAGGTGTTTATGGGTTTCGCGAATATCAAATTCGGTGGGCAGGAACACCAAAATGTCGCCGGGCCCCTCTGCGATCAATTCATCGCTGGCCGCGGCAATTGCCGCCAATTGCTCATCGACCGACGCGGAGCCATCGCTATCGTCGTCTGTGAAAGGTCGATAGCGCATCTCGACTGGATAGGTTCGGCCCGAGACTTCGACGATCGGGGCAGGCCCGTGCTCGTCTGCAAAATGTTCTGCGAAGCGCTGGGGGTCGATCGTCGCCGACGTGATGATTAGCTTTAGATCGGGTCGACGTCCAGACAACTGCCGCAGATAGCCCAGCAGGAAGTCGATATTCAACGACCGCTCGTGAGCTTCGTCGATGATCAGCGCATCGTACTGATCCAGAAAGCGATCGCTCTGCGTCTCGGCCAGCAACACGCCGTCGGTCATAAGCTTGACTAGCGTCTCGGGGCTGGTGGCGTCGGTGAAGCGGATCTTAAAACCGACGCGCTGTCCCACCGTCGACGACAGCTCTTCCGCCAAGCGACTGGACACTGCGCGGGCTGCCAAGCGTCGGGGCTGGGTGTGCCCGATCATGCCAGAGATTCCCAAACCAGCTTCTAAACACAATTTGGGCAACTGCGTACTTTTGCCCGAGCCGGTTTCACCACATACGACGATCGTCTGGCGCGTTCGAATGAGGTCGACAATCTCGGCGCGATGCGCCGTGATGGGCAGTTCCGGATCGAAGCTAAGCTGAGGCACGTTGGCAGCGCGGGCGGCACATTGCGCAATTGAGGCTGCTGCCCGCGCGTGCCACTGGGCCAGCGCTTGAGGGCTCACCGTCTGCGAACCTGACGATTGAGAACCCGACGAGCTGTGGGCATGCAGGCGCTGCCAAGCTTTTCGCAGGGCAAAGCGGTCGCGCCGCATAGCCTGTTCGATCAGCGCGGGCGGACTGGGCAGGCGTGCCGTAGATTGTTGACGATTCATCTATGAAAGTGGCGCATCGGACGGTGGATGCGGCTGAGAAGCAATGCCGTATGTCTGTGGCGATTTGGACGTTTGGGAAACATCGGGGTCAACCCACTCCTCGGCTTTGAAGAATTTTCCATAAGCTCCAAAATCATTGAAGGCGATCCACTTGGCAAATCGAACCGCCCAACTGCGCTCCGGAATTTCTGTCCCCGGCGCGTACTGCGATCGACGCGGAATGGTAGCCTGTAATTCAGCGATGGCGGTCTTGCGCTGCGTCGTGTCGCGCGCCTTGTGTTTGTTTGCCAATTCGATCAACAGATCGGGCCGTTCCATGACCACGCAGCCACGCGTGTGCTGGGCGGTCAATTCTCTGAAGTCTCGCAAAAACTGACTGTCGTTAAAGGTATCTTTCAAAGGTCGATCGTCGTGAATGTTCTCGGTAGCCAGTTGAATAATCGGACATGGCTCGATGTCTCCCGCTGGACCTATGTGATGCGTAAAGCCGGTTACCGCGGGGCACAGCGCGCGACCCGCACCATCGTGATAAGCATCAATGACGATGATGGGCTTGGTGGCGCGGGTGTCTACGACGAACTGCCGCACGCGACGCAATTGGTCTGGCTCAAGGGCCAGCTCGGGCATCGGTAACGGACCCATAGGACGATAGACGTGGAACCAGCAGTACATGACGCCCATCTCAATCAGGCTGTCGACCCACTGGTCGGTCACTAGATCATCGATGTTGGTCCGGCAGACGCTAGTGCAGACACCGGTCAGGACTTTATGGTTCAGGCAATTCTGAATGCCTTGCATGCTTTGGCTGTACACTTCTGGCCGGCCGCGTCGCTGGTCGCTCACGATCTCTGATCCCTCGACGCTGATCAGCGGCGTGACATTGCCCATCTTGCGTAGGCGACGGGCCACTTCGTCAGTAATGAAGTGTCCATTGGTAAAGACCTGAAAGTAGACGTCGGGTTGTCCCTCTAGAAAGTCGAGCAATTCCTTGTGCATGAAGGGCTCGCCCCCCAAGATGCCGAAAAAGGCATTGCCCATCGCTTTGGCTTGGTTGACGGTTCGATTGAGCACATCGATATCAATTTTTGTCTGCTTGGCCGTGACATCGACCCAGCAGCCCTGGCAGCGCAAGTTGCAGCTATTGATGATCGAAATGTAGAGAAACGGCGGGAAGAACTCGCCTCGTTTGAGCCGTCGCTTGTGCTTCTGCACACTGCGCAGCCCCTTCCAGCCCGCCTGATAAGCAAGTTTCCACAGCAGTCGTTTGTCGGTTTCCCAGAGCAGCCGATTGGCCATGCGAAGGTACATCGAAAATGCTTTCAAAAGCGTTAGTCGCCGCGGTGATGCAGGAGCGGTGGGGAAATGCTATCTGTTCACTCTCGCTACTGCCCCAGCACATAAGCAAAAATCAGTGGAGCGACGATGGTGGCATCGCTTTGAATCATGAACTTCGGGCAATCGCGGCTGAGCTTGGTCCACGTGATCTTCTCATTGGGCACCGCTCCCGAGTAGCCGCCGTAGCTAGTGGCCGCGTCGCTGATTTGCGCAAAGTAAGCCCACAGGCGTGCGTCTTCATTTAAGTCCTGAATAAGCATCGGAACCGCGCAGATCGCAAAGTCTCCCGCTATGCCGCCACCGATTTGAAAGAAGCCAATCGGATGATCTTGGCTCTCGCGACGATACCACTCGGTCAACATTTGCAATTGCTCGGTGCCACTCTTCAAGGCTGAGTGCGATTTGACAGTGCCATCCATCACGCGCGCGGTAAACATGTTGCCC
>JBEBXX010000134.1:0-6381 GCA_040391435.1 Aureliella helgolandensis
TACCATCTGGCAGGCCAATCCCACGTAGCGGTAAGTTTTGAAGTTCCCGAGTCGACCTGTCAGTTCACGGCCATGGGGACATTGAAGTTACTGGAGATCTTGCGAGACTGCGACCCGGCCCCGCGCTTTTTGCATACCAGCAGTAGTGAGACGTTTGGGATGCCTACGATGATTCCGCAAAATGAGCAGACACCGCTGCGTCCAGTGACTCCGTATGGAGTTGCCAAAGCGTTCGCCACCGACATGGTTCGTGTATACCGCGATAGCTTTGGATTGTTTGCATGCAATGCGATCTGTTTCAACCATGAATCACCGCGTCGTGGCGAATCGTTTGTAACCCGCAAAATCACTCGCGCCGCGGCGCGTATCAAGCTAGGATTGGATAGCAAGCTAATCATGGGCAGCATCGATGCGCAGCGCGATTGGGGCTATGCCCCCGACTTCGTGGAGGCCTTTTGGAGAATGCTACAAATGGAGAAGCCGCTGGATCTGGTGCTATCCACCGGTAAACTGCATCGCGTGCGGGATTGGCTGGATGTGGCCTTTGAACATGTCGGGCTGGATTGGCAAAAATATGTCGAGTTCGATCCACGCTACTTGCGCAAAGCCGATCCGCAGACCCTGGTTGGCGACAGTCGTTTAGCAGAAGCGACCATTGGTTGGAAACCCCAGGTGAGCTTCGCTGAGTTGGTCCAACACATGGTCGACGCGGAACTCAAAACGCTGTCCACCAAAAGCCAAAAGGCAAGTTAAATCAGTCGCTCCGCGTTCAGCACTCAGCTATAAACAATTATCATGACAAACTCTGTTGAACCGGCTACGAACGATACTGCGCGGCTGCGGTATCGGGCTGATGGACTGCTAGGGCTGAGCCTATTGGCGACACTGCCGCTAGTCATAATCTTTTGTAGCGATCTATGGTTTCGCAGCGATTTGCGTTTCTTTCCGCTGTTAATCATCGTTCCGATCGCCGTGTCGCTCTGGCGAGCCAGGCGTCCCGTGGCGGAAAGCGAAGTAGCCAGCGCCAGGCGTGTAGATCAGGCGCGCGTCCGGCGGGCTGCAACGCTAACGCTGTGGGTCATGAGCGGGGCCATCGCGGTGTGCGCGCCGCTTTTATTTTCGCCCTGGCTAGCTCTGCTGGGACTGACGCTGGCGTGGATTGCATGGCTGCTATGCCGATTTAGCCGGACGCCCTGGCCACGCTTGATCAAGTGGACACTGCCCCTGGGCATACTGCTGCTGCTGCCGCTGGGAGAGCGTTCCAATCCCGTTCCAGTATTTTCTTCCAGCGTCATGAATGCGTCGAGCAGCTTGCTAGATCTGTTGGGGATCGATCATTTGCCGGTTGAGCAGTCGCTACAGCTAAGCTTCGGTCGCTACGATGTTGCAGCGGCCTGTCGCGGCCTGGGCAATCCATATTTACTGCTCAGCTTGATAGCGCTGATGTGCATGAGCACCCATTGTAGTTTTAGCACTGGTTTGCTGACAGTCGCTAGCTCGCCGCTTTGGTCTTGGGGCGGAAGTGTGCTACTGGTGGTCAGCAGTGTGTGGCTGGCCGAACAGCAAGGCACTGCGATGTGGAGCGCTCCGCGTCTATGGCTGGGGCAGGGCGTGGTTTTGATGCTTGGTCTATTATCGGCGCTGCTGCTGAAATGGGGTATTCAAAAATTGCTTGCACCGTTCATGGCTCATTCAGCCGAGGTGGGAGGAGTCCACAGATTCTTCAATCGAGTCGTATTGTGGCCGGAGCCAGATCCGCTGCGCAAGCGACGATCGTCCGAACGCGGGCAACCGCTCCCAAGCAGCGCTACTGCGGACGATCAGCCGGGGCGGACGAGGCGCTCAGCCTATATTTTTACTATCGCGGCCGGACTGTTTGTCGCCTGTGGAGCGATCAGCCTAATTCGACTGCGGCCGAGCGCCAACCGCGATTGGCCAAGCTTCAGCGAGCTGACGAGGCATGCCCAGTTCGCACGCTTGTCCAACAGTTCGCCGCTAGTAAAGACCACCCTGCCCGAACAGTTGCAGGGCATGCGCTTGATCGACTTCGAGCAATTCGCTACGCCGGGAACGACTACTGGCAAGCCGGTGACGAGTCGCTGGACGTATCTGAGCGACAAGCAGACGGTTATTATCCAATCCGACGCCGTCTACCGCGGACCTATCGCCATCGAACGCCAACGCGTACTCGATGGGAGTCGCACAGTGGAACGACAGCCGCCCCAAGAGCTTCAGATAGAACTTCAGCCAGCAGGCGAACTCACATCGACGGCCGTGCTCGAGCCGACCACGGCGGGCCAGCCGAGGCCTGCCAGCGAAGCCTCCGAGACGCCAGCGGCCAGCACGTTTCGCGTCGAATCGTTGACGTTGGACGATCCCATCGTGGGCCGCTCACAGGTGAGCTATATCAATTGGTCCATCGACGGCAGTGGCTTAGAGACATCGGTTTCAGCAGCCGCGACGCCGATGGGCCGCCTGCGTTCGGCGCTAGTCTACCAGCCCAGTTCGGCATGCCTCAGTTTGTGGTCGGATGGCAGCACGTCGCAGACCAGTGAAGAGGCTACACGACTGCAACAGATGTTGCTTCGGGCCGCAGCGCTGGTTCGACAAGCGCACTAGATCTCAGTCGACGACGCTTGTCCCGGTACGCTATCAGCATGCCTACGCTACGCGAACTGGACCTCAGCAACCTTGAACAGCGTTTCGACTCGGTTGAAGCCAAAGCGTTCGTACAGTCGCACGGCAGCGGTATTCTGCACGGTCACTTCTAGGTGTACATAGCGACAACCGACCTGCATGAAACCATCGAGAGCCGCCAACAACAGAGCTCGTCCCACGCCAATGTCGCGATAGTTGGGATGGACTCCCAGGTTTTGGATGGCACCTTCGCGCTGTGAGAACTGCAGGCCTTGAATAGTGCCGATGGCCGCGGGCGTCGTTGAGGTGAGATTGCCCGTCGGACAGGCCAGCCAGGTAGCTTGCGGCACGAAGTCGTGGCGATTGGTAATCTCGCGCATCAAGCGACGACAGCCTTCGCGGTCACCCAGACAGGGAAAGACATGCGCGTCGATCTCGTCTCGGAAACTAGCCCATTTAACCTCGGCATGTTGAGCGATAAGTCGCGGTGACCAGGCTAAGATCTCAAAGCCGACCATCGCCGATGCACGCACTTCGGCGGGCATGCGATCGAGCCGGAGCTCCATACGATAACGTTTGATATAGGTGACAGCCATAGTCGTAAATCTACACCGCGATTTGAAGTCGGTCAAACTTTTTGTCGCTGCCGCACCGCTTCATAAAGCGTCACGGCGGTGCTGATTGAAAGATTTAAACTGTCTGTAGCGCCTTGCATGGGAATGGTGAAAAGGCGCACCTCGGGCGAATCCCATTCACGTCCCAGTCCTGCGGCTTCGCTGCCGAACAGCACCGCGCCGCCGGCAGTGAAGTCTTGCTGCCACAGCGGCTGCGTCGCATCGACGCGAGCAGCAAACAGCGGAATGCTTTGGGTGCGCACGAGAGCCTGAAATTCGTCGCGAGTGGCAGTCAGCAACTTCATAGAAAAGATCGCGCCACGGCTCGCGCGAATTGCGTTGGGATTGTAGGGCTCACACACCGGATCGGTCAAAATCACAGCAGTCGCACCGCAAGCTGAGGCGGTCCGCAGGCACGCGCCCAAGTTGCCCGGCTTTTCGGTCTGGTCGAGCACCAGCAGCAACTGACCGGGATGCCAGGAAAAGCCGCGGAGCGTCGACTGCGGTGTTATGCCCACAGCCACAGACGCCGCGCCGCGCTGACCATAGCTCAGCTTAGCCAACACTGCCGGGCTGACCAACTGCAGCGGCGCAGCGATGGCTGCCGAGCCGCGTGCTAGCAGTGGCGAGTTCGGTGCAACGTAGACCATCTCCAGCTCGATACCATGGCGTTGGGCCAAAGCGATCTCCCGATCGCCATCGATTAGAAACCGACCACCGTGCCGGCGTGCACCCGCATCGCGCAGGCGTATGGCTTGCTTAATCCGCGGGTTTTGAAGGCTTTCGATGGTGATATTTTGTGCGGGTTTCAAGGCATGCGCGCTTTAGAGAATTGCGGAGGCTGTGTTTAAATGAAGCAATCGTTACAACCGCGCCGGCCGACACGCCAATCCGGTTGGCAGGCGGTTTGAACTGAACAATTTCAATCCGCAGTTCGATGAACAATCGAGTTGATGAACTTCTATTCTAGCTTCCCAAAGGTCTTCTTGGCATGCTACCCGAGTCCAGCGACGTGAACCCCTATCTGCAACAAGAGGTCCTTTCGGCTTCGCCGCTACGACTGCGTTGGATGTTGATTCAGCGATCTGTAGAACTGTGCGGGCTGGTGGAGCAGTTGTGGTCGAGCGGCCTGGACGCTGCGAGCAACCAGTGGCTGCTTAGCGTGCGCGAAATCCTGGGAGAACTGCTCGATGGAATCCAAGACGCCGACAATCCGCTGAGTAAACCGCTGACCGACTTCTACTTGTATCTGCTGCAACTAGCCTTCGAGATCGATAAGCATCGCGATCGCGATCAACTGCGAGTGCTGACTGAATTGCTTGAGTTCGAGTCGGAGACATGGCGGATCGTGGTAGAGAAAGCCAGCAGCGAATCGGTGGCGCACCTGCCTGCACAACCGATTTTCCCTGCAGTGGGACCAGCGTCGCACACGCCGACTCATCATCTGCAAAGCTTCGCGTCACCAACTTTCGAGTCGCAGAGCTTCGAGTCACTACCCGGTGGTTTTAGCTTGGAAGTCTAGCTAGCTTAACGCTGCTCGCGATAGGTGGTCCAAGATACGTACGCCAAGCCGCCGGACGCGATCATGAAAATGATGTCCATCAGCACGCTGGCAGTGCGAAACGGTGCCATATTCGTCAAGCCTGCCAAGCCGAGAATTAGGTCGAGTAAAAATATTAGAAAGACCAAGCTGGCAATTACCAACCCGATCAAACACAATGTTTTCGGCATCAGCCGACCTTTATGGCTTGAAACATACGAGCTCACTATAGCGCCTCAGGATGTCTATAAGCACCCACGTATAAGTTTCCTGTTTTATCAATCAACCGTGGTTAACGCCAAAACGGCTAACTAAGCAATCAACCGTGGCTAACGCCAAAACGGCTAATCATATGCCGAAACTTATGCGTGGGTGCTTACTTCGCGTTGGGATCGCGTGCGACGGAATTCAGTTCCGGCCACCCGATCAATCGCGGCGACAGCAACTTCTCACGGTGAGAACGACTGAGCATCTCCACCGTAGGCACACCGACACGGGTGGTAGTATAATCGAAGGATGCGAGTTGTCACCTAGATAGCCCATATATCCTGCGTTACACTCGCAATCAACTCAGAATAATCTCCAGCGGACTGGAAAAACCGTTGCAACCCTTATTTTCCGAGAGGTGGCCAGAGCTAATCCCAATTGACTCGCCTCGCCTGCAGCATTCCCTGGAAGTTTACAAGGTCCGACATGGCGTCCGAAAGTCCAATCGCTTCTCCACATCTCCCAGTCGGCTCAGTTGCCGAGCAATTGCGCAGTCAGATGCCGGTGGCCAAGAAATTCGCCTACTTTGACCATGCGGCCGTAGCACCTCTGCCGGGCTCCGCAGCCACTGCTATCAGCCAGTATGCCAGCCAGGCGTCTGAGCAGGGGGACCTACAGTGGCCCGCGTGGAACCATGCCTTGTCGCGTTTGCGAACCGTTGCGGCGGGTTTTCTAGGAGCGGGCGAGGATGAAGTAGCCTTGGTGCCCAATACGACTTACGGAATCGGCCTGGTAGCCGAGGGTTTTCCATGGCAGCCTGGCGACAACGTGGTCATCCCGGATAACGAATTCCCCTCCAATTCGCTCCCCTGGTCACGCTTGGCGCGGCTGGGCGTGGAGCTACGCCGCGTTGCCGTGGAACCCACAGGTGCCATCGACTTGGGCAAGTTGTCGAAAGCCATTGACGCGCGAACGCGCATCGTGTCGGTCAGTTGGGTAGGCTTTGTCAGCGGCTACCGCATCGACGTGGGTGAGATCGCCGATTTGGTGCACAGCCGTGGGGGCCTGCTGCTGCTGGACGCGATTCAAGGTTTGGGAGCTTTTGAAATCGACGTTGAGCAAACGGGTGTCGACTTTTTGGCTGCCGACGGACACAAATGGATGCTAGGGCCCGAAGGCGCAGGGCTATTTTATGTGCGGCGACAGCACCTCGATCTACTGGAACCTCTAGGAGTTGGTTGGGGCAGCTTGGCCGCGGACAGTTTTATGCCCGGTTCGGTCGAGCTCAAATCCAGCGCGGCCCGATACGAAGGGGGCTCAGCCAACATGCCGGGTATGATCGGCTTCGGGCAAAGCCTGAGCCTGCTGCAGCAACTCCACCAG
>JBEBXX010000135.1:0-6368 GCA_040391435.1 Aureliella helgolandensis
CCTGTCCTAGACCCTTTGCGACTCAAACCATACGATTGATGGCCACAGGATTCGATGCCGCCACCGGGCGCGAAGCAGGTCGTCGCCAATCCTTCCGGCCCCCTCTAGCGGCAAAATATTACTTCTCTAGAGGAAATTGCTCCATCAGGTATGTGTGAGTGGAAGAACGTAGCTGCGAACCCCAAGACAGATTGACCGAAGATTTGCGCCAAGTTTTAGGCTGGCTCAACTTTTCGTCGGGCAAGATCGATCTCAAGACCCTAGCGGCACTCAACCGCTTATACGCTCAGGCGATTCCGGCTGGCCCCTACGAAGGCCTCCCCGCTTGGCTGCAGATCCAACAGTGGTTGCAAGATGAACTAGCCCGTTTGGCTGAGACCAATCCTGGTTTTGCCGACTGCCGCCAAGCGGTGGCCATGATGGAGCTTGTGTGGCTGAATTTCCTGCCGGCCTACATGGATTTCCACCGCGACTTGCTGTTCCATCAGGAGCCCGAAGGACTGATCAACGGCTTCTTTCTGGGCCGCGCCATGGAAGCGGTGCTCAGCCAAGGGGGACCGTGGACTGAGACTGAGCGGATTGTGCCCGCCGCAATCGCTCAACTCAACGACTACGTGGGGCATCGGCCAGTGGCTGTGCTCGAGGGACGGCGTCTGGAACCCTACGCTCACGAATGGCTCCGCCCGCTGCCAATCTATGTGCAGGGCATTGGCGCCACGGCCGGTCTGTACGAAGCGGTCGTCGTACGCTGCCTGGAAATATTGGAGCAGACCGACCCCGATATCTTGCGGCGCGCCAGCTTCGAATTGTCGCTGCTCGAAGAGCTCGCTTTAGATCCGCGCGCCTACGATTTCGACCACCCGGTCAATCAACGCCCCAACTATCATTTCGGCCAGTGGGATCCGCACCGCATTGACAACAGCGGCAATTACCGTCGGTTCGTGGTGCAGCAAGTTACGCTCGACGCGCTGCTTGCCCGCGTGCGCGAAGCTTCCCACATGCCTCATGACGAATTGCTGACCGAAGCCGCCGCCGTGCTAGCGGGGACGATTCTCATGGCCTCGGGCATCAGCGGGAGCGGCCCTGGGGCGTTCGCTTCCACGATGACGCTAGCCAACTTGCTCGGCCCCATCGCCGCCTATCGCGACCAGTTCTATGAACAGCTCCTGGAGCGGATGAGCGGACCCCACTTAGCGCGGCTCTTGGAAGAGCAAAAATTGAGGCGCCAGCCATTCGGCGGCGCGCGTCAACATCTCAATACTCACCTAGCCAAGCTTCGCGCCAGCCAGCTCGAGCACGTGCAATTGGCGCGGCTCTTTGCGCGGATGGGCAATGCGGCGGCCGCTAAGGAGCAGTCGGATTTCGTTCCGGTTCCCTCAGCGCGAATCGTCTCGCGCATCGATTGCCTGATCACCGCTGGCGATCACTTCCTGCAGGTGGGCAAGCTGGATGAGGCCGTGGAGATTTCGCCTCAAGTGATCGACTTGGTGCATCGCGGTATCGAATGCGGCGCCATCGTCGATCCTTGGAATATTTTGGGATTTGCCGGCAACTTCTCGCGATTCGAAGGTCCCGATGCATCGGTCCACGATCATCGCGTTGAGGATCTCGTGCAGTTGATGGAGTTTGTCTTTGCCATGCAGTCGCGGATCTGGCGCGAAGCTTCGGCCGCTGGTCGCGAAGACTTGTGCCAACAGATCGAGCGGCAATTGCGTGGCGCGGCCGAGTGGTGGCGGCAGTTCGCCGCGCACACCGTCAGTGACTTAGAGGCTACCGACCCGCAGGAGACCGTCCAATCGGCCGTGTTGGTCTCCAAGGCGCTGGCCCTATGGCACGCCGGTGGCGCGGCCGCTGGCGACGTCAAGTTCTGGGCGCCTCACGCGGATCTGTTTGACTCGCCCAAGGCTTATGCGTTGGTAGTCGAATCGCTGTTGGAACGCTACGATTTTGTAGCCTCGATGGCTCTGCTGGTCCACTGGCTGGGCCAAGCCGATCGAGTGGGGCTGCAGAAGGGAGACGATTCCTTCTCTGGACTCGCCCGCCGATGGCTGCAGTGCTTTGAACATCAATTGCAGACCAGCTCCGTGGAACCTCGGCTGGACTGGAATGTGGCTCAGAAGTTCTTTGACTACCTGGAAGCCAATGCCGATCACTACTGGCTCGCACCGGAGTTTAGTTTGGGGCAAGCCGGCAACCGCTCGGGAAAAAACTCGAGCGATGCAGCCTCCGAGCTCTCGGGCGGTGACGACTTTGATGAGCACAGCGACGATGAAGATCAAGGTGGCGTGTTCGATGCGGCCTATGAAGACGTGGTCTACAATGACACGACCGACGATGGCACCGAGAGCTCGGTTCCCGAAGAGGGTGGCGACCAGAGCGATAGCGAACTGCTAGAAGAGTCCGTTCGTCTCAGTCAACATCTGACCTTTTTGACCGCCCTCGCTCAGATGTGGAAAGGGGCCGCGCTCAGCCGACACCTCCGCTCGGAGATTTCTACAGGCGGCTCGCATGGACCAGCCCGGCTGCAGGCTATGCAGCACTGGGCCGACCAAGCCGCCGCCAATCGTCGCGGGCTGCTTACCCTCATGCGCGATGTAGCGGCGTACCGTATAGCCAAATGCGGCCCGGATCACGATGCCATGAGGCGCTACGATCGGCAGCGACTGATTAAAGAGTCGCTGCTAGAGCGAATCATCGCAGCAGCCGTCGAAACGGCCGATGCGCGGCGACTGCTGCTGGCTAATCTGGCGGCCGCACAAGGGGCCATCGACTCCATCAGCAAAGAGCTGGATGAGATCCCAGAGGACGATCGCATCGCGATCGAGATCCTGGGGAATCTGCTCTACGGCCGCCCCGCAGCCATCGACGACACCTTTTCACGCTTGTTAGCCGCACTGCGCTCAAAGAAATTGCTCTACATTCCGCTCGCCCGCGGTGGCGATCCTGCTCAGATTTTCAGCGTGCGATTGAGGCGCCGAGTACTGTCCCACCTGCTCGTCTGGCTGCCTCGGCAAGGGCTCTTCCAGCAAGCTTGCCACCTGCTCGAAACCTGCCGCTTCATGGAGCACCACAACCCAATCGGGCCAGGCGCAGTTACCGAATTCGACGATCTGTTCAAGCTTAGCTTCGTGGCTATGGTTCGCTCGGTCGTGCAAAATGCCGTCAATTGGCGCATCGATGAACTGCGGGCAGGCCAACAGCCCAGTCCTCCTCGCCCGGCGGCCAAGAGCAAGGAGAGCGGCAATGCCAAACAGACCGGCAAAGCCAAACAGAGCGGCAAACAACGCAAACTCACCAGCTACCGCCCCCAAGCCACGCGGCGACTGTCCGCTGAAGAACTGAAGCCGATCGACTTGGACGTGCATGATGGCGAGTCCCTGGGGGACCTAGAGCCGAGCAGTGATGAACTGATCGCCGTTCTCGAACAACTGACCGAAGTTATGCTCGGCAGTTGGCTCTCGCACAGCCGCACTCTGCGCCTGAGCGTGCTAGAGACCGTCGATAATAGCCAGCACTGGAATAGGCTGGTCGAATTCATTCAGCGCTATGGCGGATCGATTTTCACGCAGTCCTTTCTGCGCCTAGGCAACGTGCGGGCTATTCTGCATCAGGGTGTGGGTCACTGGTTGGACAAAGTCGCCGAAGAGGGTGGTAATGATCTCGAAGACCTCTTCTTAGCGATCGACGAAGGGGCCATTGAACGCAGCCAAGTTGAAAAGATGCTCAACGTAGTGCTCGAAGCGATCATCGACCACTACAGCGAATACCGCGATTACAACAGTACGACGACTCAGTCGGACCGCGGCGAGATGCTGTATATGCTGCTCGACTTCCTGCGCTTGCGCGTGCGCTATGACCGCGTGTCTTGGAATCTCAAGCCGATCTATTGGACCCACGAGGTATTGGTGCGGGCGGGTTGCCACCAGACCGCCCAGCAATGGCGCAGGGCGCTGGCCGAACGCATCGGACGCGAGAGTGAGATGTACTTGCAGCATCTGCAAGAACTACAGCAGAAATACGCCATGCGCATGCCCACCGTCGCCGACCGCCTGCACGAACGCTTCACTCGCCCAATGACTGTCGACCGCATGCGGGCTCTCGTTGGACCTGCGGTTCGCCAGTTCCGCGCCACCGGCGCGTCCTCGCAGATATTCGATCTGCTCATCGACGAATGCAAACTGATGATGGAGCAACCCACCGGCGTCGGGCTGGACATCCCGCAGTGGCTCAGCGCCCTTGAGGATGAAGTTGACAATGTGCTTGAGAACCAGACCGGTTTCTTCCAGAAGCCGCGCTACGACAACGCCGTTGCCTTCCACCCCATAACCAGCGAACAGATTGTCGAACAGTTATTCGCCGTCGCCAAGAAGATCAAAACCCTCAATCTCGGCGAAGCCTAGTGTAGAGC
This sequence comes from Aureliella helgolandensis, assembly GCA_040391435.1. Taxonomy (GTDB): domain Bacteria; phylum Planctomycetota; class Planctomycetia; order Pirellulales; family Pirellulaceae; genus Aureliella; species Aureliella helgolandensis_A. The sequence continues at coordinate 4,409 of JBEBXX010000135.1, forward strand.
GGTTGTCCCAACCGCTTCCCCATTCGCACAGCCGTCTCCTCACCGCTTCCCACATAGCACAGCCGTCTCCCCACCGCTTCCCCATTCGCACAGCCGTCTCCCCACCGCTTCCCCATTCGCACAGCCATCTCCCCAACCGCTTCCCAAAACAGAAGACGATGGCTGCTCTACAAGAAGCGCCTGTCGTGGACTTCCAAGCAAGCAGATACGCTATAGCCTAAAATACAAGCTCATACCCACTCCCTTCAGACGCACTGCTCCACTCACCTACACGGCCTCCCAATGTCCAGTTCGCCGCCCATCCATACCGCGCAGACCAATCACTTCGACGTCATCGTGATCGGCACCGGCCCTGGCGGTGAAGGCGCCGCCATGCAGGCCGCCAAAGAGGGCAAGCGCGTAGCCATCTTCGAACGCTACTCCAGGATCGGTGGCGGCTGCACCCACTGGGGAACCATCCCTAGCAAGTCGCTGAGATTTTCGATCTATTCCATCATGGAGGCGCTGAACAATCCCATCGTTCAGCAACTGGGCAATCGCCCCTCACCCAGCTTGGCACAACTGCGCGAAAGCAGCCGCTCGGTCATCGCCCAACAAGAAGCTATGCGGCAGTCGTTTTACGACCGCAATCAAGTCCCCATAATTGCTGGGCCAGCTAGCTTTGTAGACCCGCCCACGATCGAGCATGAAGACGGAGCCCAGTATCATGCGGACCACTTTGTCATCGCCGTCGGTTCGCGACCCTATCGACCGCCGGGGGTCGACTTCAGCCATCCCCGCATTTTTGACAGCGACACAATTCTAGAACTGGTCGAGCGCCCCAATTCGATCACCGTCTATGGCGCAGGGGTAGTGGGCTGTGAGTACGCGTCGATGTTTCGCAATCTGCGCATCAAAGTCAACCTAGTCAATACGCGCGACAAGCTGCTTGAGTTCCTGGATGACGAGATCATCGACGCGTTGTCTTACCACTTGCGCGACGAAGGCGTGTTGATTCGGCACAACGAGATTATCGACCGCGTCGAAGGTCAAGCTGACGGAGCGGTGTTGTATTTACAGAGTGGCAAACAGATCAAGACCGACATATTTCTATGGGCCAATGGTCGCACCGGCAATGTCGACCAACTAGGCCTGCAAAACGTTGGCCTCGTGGCCAACTCGCGTGGGCAACTAGAGGTCAACGCGCAGGGGCAGACCAGCGTTGGGCACATCTACGCTGTGGGGGATGTTATTGGCTATCCGTCGCTGGCCAGCGCTGCCTACATGCAAGGTCGCGCCGCGGCGTTGCATCTGACCGGCTGCAGCGACCGCTGCATGGCCCTGAGCGACATTCCCACGGGGATCTACACCAGTCCCGAGATCAGCAGTGTCGGACGCACCGAGCGCGAGTTGACCGCCGAGCGAATCCCTTACGAAGTCGGCCACTCGCAGTTCAAAAGCCTGGCCCGCGCGCAGATCACCGGCCGCACGGTAGGCATGCTCAAGCTGCTGTTTCATCGTCAGACACGGGAAATCTTAGGCGTGCACTGTTTTGGAGCCAATGCATCGGAAATTGTGCATATTGGTCAAGCCATCATGAAGCAGCCGCCGCCCAACAACACGCTCGATTATTTCATTAATACCACCTTCAACTACCCCACCATGGCCGAAGCCTACCGCGTGGCCGCCCTCAACGGCTACAACCGCCTCTTTTAGTGTGGCCCCCAGTGTGGCCCGACGCTCCGCGTCGTTTTTTCCGCAATTTATTCCCCCGCCAATATTTCCATCCTTGTCCTTGCTCCCGTCTGCAATTGCCTCCCGCTCTGGCTGTCCCTAGTTCCACAACCAATGCTCAAGCCCAAGATGCATATGTAAACTGCGCAGCTCAAGTTTTAGCCGCTGTCAGGCGATCTAAGGGGCTCACCACATTGATTCCTGGCCGATTCATCACATGCGTATAGATCATGGTAGTTCTTACGTC
>JBEBXX010000136.1:0-6357 GCA_040391435.1 Aureliella helgolandensis
AGTGCTGCCGCGTCGCTGTATCCCCGCACGGCAACGTCATAATTGCTCAAGCTGGCCTCGCTCATGACGCCGCGCAGATAGGGGGCGATGGCGGGAACGCAGTACGTCTCAGGGATTTTCTCACCCCACTTTTCCTGCGCGGCCAGCCGCAGTTGCTCTTGCTTGCTCAGCGTCTGCAGCGCATAGCTCTGCGCATCCACACCATCCTGCATCAAACTGGCCAGCGACAGAAACACGCGGATTAGCAACTTTTCGTAGTCTTCACCGCTGTATGCCCGCCGACGATCGTCGGTCATCAGTGACACAGCGGCTTCCGTCAGACTCTTTTGTTCTAGGTGATCAAACTGATCGCGGACCAACCGCAAACGCTGCTCGGCCGCCGCGAGATCCCCTTGCAGCAGATCCACCATCGCCAGATCCAGCTCGACGACATGCGCATCGCCACCTCGCTTGGTAGCCAGTTTGCCGAGCTGCGTCTGTGCCTGGGCTAGATCATTGGCATAGAAGGTCTGGCGCGGTATCGCCAGACGCTGCGCGTGGGTAGAGCAGGCAATTAAAAAAAATGCCAGGCAGGGAACCAGCACGGCCAGTCCTAAAACTTCCCGCCTCATCTGCCCGCCGGAAAGAGGCTGTAGTTAGCCAGCTTACCCAAAGCCGATTTATGGTAGCCCTTGCTAATCGTGGCTTGCTCTTTGGTATAGGCCCCGGTGTTGGTATCAACCAACTCCAACGTTAACAAATAGTCGCGCTGCGAAGACTTGTTGCGTTCCGTAGTGCCGCTGGTCAACGTCGCGTACAACAGATAATCCACCGGTTGTCCGTCGCGTTGGAGCACGGCGGTAAACAACTGCATGTTGCTGGGGACGAGCAAAGAATCAGGCCGCAGTCGCGTTTCGTGCAAAGCGGAGTCGACCATGCGGCGACTAACGGCCTCGAACGTATCGGCTTGATTCACCTGCGCGTCGATCAACTGATAAATCTGCTCTTTGAAGTCGCCCAGCTCTTCGGCACTCTTGTTTTCGACGCCGACGAAACACACCCGGCTGGCCATCGGCAACCCATGCGGGCCAATCGGCCTAGCCACGGCTCCCTCCTGACAACGACCAAGCAGCTTGGCAACGGATTCTTCGACCAGAGGTTTGTAGACTTCGCCTCCGGCCGCATGGCTGCCTACCATGTCCGGAGCGTCCTTGTGCACTACGTGCCCAAACTGATAGCTGCGGCAGCCGCTCGCGTTCCCAATCACCATGAGGCCCGCTGCGGCTGTCATGCCCGACGTCGCGAGTTGGTATAGAAAGCCACGTCGATTGCTAAAAGTCATCGTCCTTGATTCCTCTTTCGGGTCGCCCGCGCTGCCTTGCGCATTGAATAGTCTTAGATCAATGTCGGCAATCGCCGCAATGCCTCTAGGACTTTTTACGCGACTTCTTGCTTTTTACGTGCGGTGGAGCGCTTTTGAACTTTTTGAACGGACGTCCGCTCGCCTCCGCTCCGTCGTGTCCCGCCGCATTGTAGCCGTTGCTAGCATTCAAAAGCTTAATCCGCAACTGCTTACCTGAGACCCATGTCTTCTGCAGCAATTGGTAGACATCCTTGGGCATGCCTTCGGGTAGGTCGATCGTGCTATAACTACCGCGAATATCGATCGATCCGATATCCGATCCAGAGATACCAGCTTCATTGGCGATGGCACCCACAATATTGGCAGGGCGCACGCCATCCACGCGGCCAACTTCGATTTGATAGCGTTCCATCCCCTGCCGCGGCGGGCCGCTCGGCCGTCGTCCAGCACCACCTTCTCGCCGGTCATCATCGCGGAAATCGCGACCATCTCGGTCACCGCGTTGGCGCGCGTCGCGATCGCCACGAGGCGAGTCGAAGCTGGCCGATTTGGGTAGATCGCTGACGAGCAACGGTTGGTCGCCGCGCGCCAATTTGGCAAAGGCGGCCGCTACCATCTCGATTGGTTGCTCAGTTTCGGCAGCCACCTCTTCGACCATCTTCTTGTATACGCCGATATCGTCGCCGGCCAGCGCTTTGACTACCTGGGCCTTGAAGCGTTCGATACGCTTGAGGTTGATCTCGCGCGACCGCGGCGGCTCGACAACTTTAATGGAACCGTTGGTTGCACGCTCGATCAAACGCAGTTTGCCGCGCTGGCGGAACGTCAAGAAAATGACGGCTACACCGCTGCGGCCGGCGCGCCCGGTACGCCCGATGCGATGCACATAGGACTCGCTATCGTGTGGCAAGTCGTAGTTGAAGACGTGACTGATGCGTTGCACATCTAAGCCCCGCGCGGCTACGTCGGTGGCCACCAAAATATTCAGTTGTCCCGACTTGAGTTGATCCACGGTTCGCTGGCGGCGAGCTTGTGGCAGGTCGCCATTGAGGGCCGCTGCCGACAGCCCCAGGGCGCACAGACGCTCCGCTACGGCTACGGTGGAATCCTTGGTCTTGGTAAACACGATCACACCATCGGTATCTTCGACCTCTAGCATTCGCGCCAGCATCTCAGGCTTATCACCATCGTTGACAAATACGCAGCGCTGCTCGATCGATTCGGAGGTCTGCGCCTTGTGACCGATGGTCACGGTGCTAGCGTCTTTTAAGTGCTGTTCGGCGATGCGGCGAATCTGGGGTGGCATAGTGGCTGAGAACAACGCTATCTGCTTGTCTGCAGGCGAATTTTCCAGCACGAACTCGACGTCTTCTAAAAAGCCCATGTTGAGCATTTCATCCGCTTCGTCCAGCACCAAGCAGCGCAGCGAATCCAAACTGAGCGTGCCGCGCTTGATGTGATCGAGCACCCTGCCCGGAGTCCCCACGACCACATGCACCCCCTTGCGCAGAGCGCGCAACTGCGGGTCGTAGTCCGCTCCACCATAGATGGCTGCAATCCGCAACTTGGGCATGCAGGCCCCATAGCTCTTGAACGATTCAGCAACCTGCGTAGCCAGTTCTCGAGTGGGTGCCAGCACCAAACCCTGAGGAGCCGCGCCGGCCGACATGTCTAAACGCGACAGGATGGGCAGCGCAAAAGCGGCCGTTTTGCCGGTACCCGTCTGCGACTGTGCCAATACATCACGCCCGTCGAGCATGTGTGGAATGATCTGCGCCTGTACGTCTGTGGGGGACATATAGCCGGCCATCTGCACGGCCAGTTGCACATCGTCGCTCAGCGGTAGGTCGCGAAAGACGAGCGTGTCGGGGGACAGGGAAGCGGTTTCGGAAGCGGAAATGTCGGTAGATACGTCGAGCACAGTAGTCGTCATCGGAGAGTGATTACCCTTAGGCCAGATTGCCAGACACGAAAGATGGCTGGTCAACAAATAAGAAGGCCCAAAAGCGGTTTGCACACACGTCCGCAGGCTAATTCGAGGCCATAAGCCGCCTCGGAAATTCGGGCTCGTTCTTTTCTAAGCTATTCAGATTACCTCAGCCGACGGCGATTGGTAAGGTCAAATTGCCCGATTTCCACTCTCCACTGGGGCTTGCGCGGCAACGGTGCCGCTCGCCACTTAAGCTTCCACTAGCGGCCCTCCGCAAGGCTTTCTACTCAGGCAGTGCGGTCGATGCTCTGCGCCGTCTCGAACATATTGGCACATCGTTGGCGTGGAGACCGGCTCTAGAATACAGGCTCATCTCACTTTGCTTTATAATTCGTCTCATGACCAATGCCTCTGCCAACTCAGCCGACCGTGCCCCAGCTACGGCCCCCCATCTCAGTCCCACGGCAGCCATCCTGCAGGCCCGCTCCGCGCAGCCCAACTGGGCCCAGCGATTGCTACGCGAGCGGATGCGAGCGATCGGCCTGATAGCTGCGCAGATTCACCACCGCCGCAGCGAATTGGTCGCCCTGAATCCACGCGCGAACGCTACGCCGGCCGAGATCGTAGCCTCGGAACTGTTGCCGCTAGCCGACGCGTGCCGCTACGCCGCCCGCGTGACTCGCCGCGCACTTGCTCCCACCACGCACTCGGCCCGCCACGGTGCGTGGTGGATGGGGCGGATCGGCGTGCAAGTCGTGCGCGAAGCGTGGGGGGTGGTGCTCGTGATCGCCCCTTCAAACTATCCGCTGTTTCTGCCGGGCGTGCAGATCATCCAAGCCCTAGCGGCCGGCAACGCTGTAATTGTCAAACCGGCAGACGGGTGCGAACCGCTGCTGCGAAGTTTTGCACAGTGCGTCTGTGCGGCTGGTGTCCCGCCAGAACTGCTGCACATCCTGGACTCGTCCGTCGCAGCCGGCCAACAGGCGATCGACGCGGGTGTGGACAAGGTGCTGCTCACCGGTTCGGCCGACACCGGGCGTGCCGTGCTGTCTCAACTCAGCCACTCGCTGACTCCGGCTACGCTGGAGTTGAGCGGCTGCGATGCTGTTTTTGTGATGCAGCACGCCGACCTAAAGCGGGTTGCCCGCTGCTTGGCCTATGCTCTGCGACTCAATGGTGGAGCGACCTGTATCGCTCCCCGCCGCGTGTTCATTTCGCCGGCTCAAGAGGAACAATTATGTGAGTTGCTAATTAAAGAGCTGCAGCCGCAGCCCGACGCTCGCCGCCAAGTTCCAATGGCCGATTATCAAATCCCACTGGCGGCGGCAGAAAAGTTGATCGCCGCGGTTCGACGAGCGCTGGCCGAGGGAGCGCAATTATTCCACGGCTCTGTGCCCGACCGTGGCCGCCTGCCGACGCCCGTACAGCCAGCTTATGTGCAACTACCCCCACTGATCCTGCGCGGAGTCACGCCCGCGATGGACGTTGCCCAGCAAGATCTCTTTGGCCCGCTCGTGTCCATGTTGGCCGTGCCCAGCATGAGCGACGCGATCGCAGCCAATCGAAGTTGCCCCTACGGATTGGGAGCCTCCGTGTTTGGCCCATCTAATCATGCCCATTACTGGAGCACACTCATCGACGCCGGTTGCGTGGTCATCAACGACATCGTCGTCCCCACGGCGGATCCACGCGTCGCATTTGGCGGCCGAGACCAAAGCGGCTGGGGGCTGACGCGGGGCTGGGAGGGGCTCATCGAGATGACGCGTCCCAAAGTCATCTGTACCCGCGCTGGAGGATGGCTGCCACACCTAGACCCACAGCTCGCTCAGGATCAAGCCTCTGTCGAAGCCCTGCTGGCTCTGTTTCATGCCCCACATTGGCGGGCGCGCATAGCAGCTCTACGCACGCTCATCGCTCGCCGCTCATAAATCCGCGCTGCGCCTCAGGCTTAAAGCCCCGCCACGTTGCGGAAAGCCCATAGGACACACGGACAGGTTAAATAGTCGAGCTCGGCGTGCGTGCGGCCGATGCTCCGGCAATCATATTGGACGAGCTTGCGATCGGCCGTCAGCGGCGTAATGCTGCGCGGTTCCAAGATGCCCGCGTATCCAGCCGCCGTGGGAGACGTGCTGCGATCAAAAAAGCGAAACCTCCGCAGGATCGGATCGATTGAGTTATACAAGTTGACCATCTTGTCCACCCCCACCAGCACTTGGCTGTACTGGCCCACGGCCGTCAGGTCTTGCTGATCAAAGGCGGGAGCTATCAGACTCACCCGATCCGAATACAACATCGCCGGAGGCTCGTCGAGATGGTATCCGTGGAGCGATCCGCCCACGAGCAAGTGCTGCGCACCACAGACGATGGCACAGCCAAAACTGTAGCCTAAATATCCCATGGGTTTATCCACTTCCAGCGACCGTATGAAGTTGGCCAAGTAGTAGGCGTCCGCGTTGAGCCGAAGCTTCTTGCGGTTGACGTCTTGAGCCAGCCGCTCCGTCTGCTCACTGGGCCAGGAGAAAGCCACAAAACAGATCGCTTCGCAGTGGGTGCTGTGCACTAAACTCTGATAGACGATTTGCGCTCGCTCGCGCGCCGCCTGGTGTGGCATGCGATTGCCGTGCACGTACACGATCAACCGCTGGCCAGCCGGCCCGGCCAGCCGTTGCTTAATCGACTCGATCGACTGCTGCGACCAAACACCGGCTTCGAGCTGACAGATCTCGGGGCAATACTCGCTTGCCAACTGAGGGCAATCTGGCAAGCTACGCGTGTTCAGCTCCCATATCGAATCGCCTGGCCGGCACCCATCCCCGGCCCAACTCATCGCAGCCGGGCTGGATACTAGCAGGCTCGCCACCATGCAACTGAGCCACAGCCGCTGCGCCTGCCCAGGAACCGTCAAAATCCAACGCGCTGTCAAAGTTGCATGCATCATGTCGTAACACAGGAATCAAGGGAGTTCGTTTAAGTGGGGTATGCATCCTGCTTGCCGCAAGTGGCGTATGCATCCTGCTTGCCGCCAGTGGAGTATGCATCCTGCTTGCCGCCAGTGGGGTATGCATCCTGCTTGCCGCAAGTGGCG